>CACZQE010000203.1 GCA_902783205.1 uncultured Lachnospiraceae bacterium
AAGCGCGGAAGCGGCCTGTCTGTCTCTGGTAAAACTGTGCGACGAGACAACAGCCAAAGACAGTCTTGAACAGATCAATGCAGACCGGGAAGCTGCGGGGATAGCCCCCCTCAAAGACACATATATGGTGAGGGACATCCTTAAAAGCCGGAAGAGTAAACTCTTAAAGGAACTGGCTGACCGGATTCGCAGTCTCCCTCCTGCACTCTATCGGGAATTAAGACATAATCTTGCCGTTCACTTCTGTGATAAAGAAAGTCCTTACTTTCGTTCTCTTCATCTCGACCAGCTGGTGACCAGATACCTGTCTGCCTCCCTGGAGGCCGAAAAGGAATGGGAGAAAAAGAGGATTGAGGCATATGCCGGAAGGAGCCGGGAACTTGCCGACCAAAAAAAGATTGAAACAAGGCATTTAAAACAATTAAATGACCAGGTGACTCTGCTTCTGGAATCTCTTGCTGTCTGGGATCAGCTGACCGGGCCGGACCGGATGATTGCGAGAGGAAAAGGATTCACTGCCGGCGAGTCAGATGAAATGTATGATACCATTCATGAACTCTTTATCGATATAATTCATGATGGGAACCTTAAAAATGCAAAACGTATTATCTGCTGTATGGATGATATCTTTACGGATGTCTCCTCACAGAGAAGAGATTTGATAAAGCAGAAAAAAGATATATTGATGGGAAAAAAGGGGATATAAGTGTAGTCATGGAAAAAATGTCAGATCATTATAGGATAGAAGAATATACTGCCGAGACTTCTCTGGATCTCTACATTGATGACTGTGTTGACGTAGACCAGTTCCTCCAATACTGTAAACAGTGCACCAATTATAACCGGGTCTGGTCCTGCCCGGAGTTTGATTTCGACCCCATGGAGATCTGGACAAGCTATAAGAGCCTTTTCATTCTGGGCCGCAAAGTGATTCTGGATGAAGAACTTCGTTTACGGGTTTTCAGTGACGAGGAAAGGGAGGCTTTCCTGAAAGAACTCCTGCTGGAACCGAAGATGGACCTGGACAGGACCCTGCTTGAAATGGAGCATGAAACGCCCGGAAGTATGGCCCTTTCTGGGGGAAGCTGTCTTCTGTGTGACCCTGAATCCTGTGCAAAGGCAGAGGGTCTGCCCTGCAGGCATCCTGAGGCTATGCGTTATTCCATTGAGGCTCTGGGCGGAAATGTGGGGCGGACAGTGACCCGCCACCTGGGAGAAGAACTTTTGTGGATGGAAAAAGGCCGCCTGCCCCGTTACTTTATAATCGTGGGAGGACTCCTGAAAAATTAGTTGTTTCAATTCTGCATAAAAAGTGGTAAAGTAAATATGTTTTTACATTTCCACTATACGATTGGAGGACATGAAATGAAAAGGAATGTTTCATATGTACTGTTAACCCTGGTCATGATCCTGGTCCTTGCTGGGTGCGGATCATCAGGACAGTTTGAAGGGAATACAGGCGGAGCCGGCGCTGAAGGATCCACGGAGATTGAAGGAAAGGACCTGTCGGCTAAAGAGCTTTTAAAAGGCCTTGAGTACGATCCCCTTACCTATGTAAAGCTTCCCAAGGATTTCCGGAAGCTGGAACTGAAGGTCGAGGGTGACTATGAGTATACTGATGAGAAGTTCAAAGAGTATATCAACGGCAACCTGTCCTACTTTAATACTTACACGGCAGTAGACAAGGACACTGTGGAAAAGGGTGACTTTGTCAATATCGATTATGAAGGAAAGATAGGCGGGAAAGCATTTGAAGGAGGAACCGCCAAGGGCTATGAGCTGGAGATCGGATCCGGCAGCTTCATTGAAGGCTTTGAGGAAGGTCTGATCGGAAAGAAAAAGGGAGAGACAGTTGACCTTAAGCTTAAGTTCCCGGATGATTATCAGAATCCGGACTTTGCAGGTAAGGAAGCGGTCTTTACCGTCACGATCAACAGCATCGATGAGGCCAAGGCAGTAACCTACGATACACTGACCGACGAGTTTGTAAAAGAGAACATGGCCGCTTACGGATATTCCACAGCTGAGGAGTATCTGGAGTCGGAGAGAGAGAATTATAAAAGCAGCCTGGAGACCCAGAAGAAGCAGCTGACTGCGAATGCCCTTGACCAGAAGGTGTATGAGGAGTCTGATTTCTCCGGTGTCCCCAAAAAGGAGATGGAGAAGACTTATAAAGAGCAGCTGGATTCCATCAAGCAGCAGGCAAAAGAGAGTGGCATGTCTGTGGAAGACTATCTTACACAGAGCGGCTATACAGAAGATACATTTAAGACAGCCTTTGAGGAAAACTACAAGAAGGTTATCATGTATCAGGCTATGATCAAGGAGTCGGATTACACATTCAATACCAAGCAGGCTGACGAGCAGATTGCTTACTATGCAGCTATGTATGGTATGGATACGGAGACACTTCTTCAAATGTATGGTGGTGCAGAGGAGCTTTACCGATCCTTCGCTTACAGCAGCATGCTGGAAGATATGGCTCAGGAGGCCATTGACCAGGGCCGTGTAACCTTTACGGATGCAGACGGCAAGGCAATCGCAACATCATCCCCTGCAGCTTCTCCGCGTACATGGTATATCATTGCAGGTTTCCTGTTTGCAGCAGCAGTCATCACAGGCGCCATCCTTTACCGGGGCAGCAAAGAAGACTCGGATGCAAAAGCGGCAGACGGCCAGGAACCGGCAGAACAGACCGCAAATGACATCGCAGATGCAGAAGAAGATAAGGAAGATCAAAGCAGGAACCAGTGGTGATCTTGTTTATTATTGATCGGTAATACAGACGAAAATATAAGGCAGAAAGCTTTCAGGAAAGAAGGCTTTCTGCCTTTTGTCATTGCCGGATGTCATCCTGCTCCCTGCTGTGGATGGAATCCATGAATCCTTCCAATGCATCGAAGGGAGCGAAAATCTTGGCCCGCCGGCCCGGGCTCATCTGAGGGTGGCGGGCGGCAAAGCTGTCGTTTTTGTGGACCGGCCTGCCGGCAAGGATGGCTTCCAGGTAGGGGAAACTGATGGGGTAGACCACATGTCCCTGCCAGTATTCTACGGTGTCGGACTCTGTGCCGGGCCATGCATTACCATCGGGCAGGAATGATTTTGACATAGATCGTGATACCTCCTTTCAGACTGTTTAGAAAGAAATGCCGGAGGGTCAGGCCCTGTGGCCGCCAATCTGCCGGTTTCGTTCCCTGGCTGTGCCGCCCGGCAGCAGATTGATGCCTTTAAGGACCGCATTGGGTCCGTAACGGTGTCTGATATAAAGAAGGGCATGCTGGAGCCTGTCCTCCTTTTCCCTGGCGGCATAATCCGTAAATAAATCCAGCTGTATATAACCGTCATCCTCACGGATGTCATTTGCCGATACATTGAGCCGGCGCACGAGAAGACCGGGATGGACCCTGGCATCAAATGCCTTAAGAAATGCCGGGATGATTTCCGCGGCACTGCAGGTCCGGGTCCGCAGGCGTACGGCGCCGCCGGCGTGTCTGGGATGGAGACGGCCGTAGAAGTCTATGGAAACAGGACCTTCATAGTCACATACTTCCAGAGACTTCGGATCGTAGGAGACATAGAAGGACAGTCCGCCGGCAGTCAGGTGCTTCCTGACCAGATCTGCAGCCAGAAGGTCTGTCATCTCATGGAAGATCAGGCGGGCTTCATCAAATGCGTAGGGCCTGGCCAGGACCTGGCCGCGGGAGAGGGAATGGGAACTGCTGCGGTAGCCCTTAATGTCCTCCATGCGGGTGGACTCCAGTCCCCAGGCATGGTCGATCAGAAGCTCGGCGTCGATGCCGAAGAGCCGGTAAAGATAATCTTCATGATAAAGGGACATGGCGGCCACATCCCCCATAGTATACATGCCCCGGTCCTGGAGCCTGCGGCAGGTGCCGGGACCGACTCTCCAGAAATCTGTCAGCGGCCGGTGGGTCCAGAGCAGCCGGCGGTAGAGCTCCTCATTGAGAAATGCCGCCCGCATGCCATGGCTGTCCGGAGCACATTTCTTGGCTACAATGTCCATCCCTACCTTGGCCAGATAGAGATTGGTACCGATGCCTACCGTAGCCGTGATCCCTGTGGTTGAAACAACATCCTGCACTATGCACTGCGCCATGTAATATGCCGGAGTAAGCCGCTGCTCTGCCGCCTCCTTTCTGTAGAGGTGGAGATAGGCTGTCACGTCAAGGAAACACTCGTCAATGCTGTAGACATGGATATC
>CACZQE010000204.1 GCA_902783205.1 uncultured Lachnospiraceae bacterium
CCGCCGCCAACGAAGGGAAGCATGGGCTTAAGATCGTACATCTTAGCCTTAACTGTGATCAGGTTGATGATATAGTTGTCAAATGTATTGTCGAACTTACCGTAAGGCGGCTGTGTCAGATAGATGTCACAGCCTGCAAGTCTTGCCAGCTTGCTGACAACCTTGGAGCTCATACCCTGATGGGGAGAAGCTGTGAATGCACCGTTGAAGCAGGAATGTCCAAGGATCGGAACTGTGATCTCCGGATCCTCTGCCAGCATTCTTGCTGCGGAGTAGCCGATTCCGTGAAGGTCAACCATGATACAGTTTCCGCCGTTCTCGATGACTGTCATGGCATTTGCTTTCAGTCTGCTTACTTCATCTGTGATGTTGCAGGCATAGAGTGTCTTCTCGCCTTTGATCTCGTCTGCTCTGTGTGCAGCGTCCATGTTGGCTTTTACTCTGTCAGCCAGCTTATTGAAATCTCTGTCGCCGCCGATCAGCTCGTCGTCCTTGATAACGTCAACGCCGCCTGCAGCTGCCTCGAAGAAGAGCTTAGCTCCTACGTCAGGTGTATATCCTGTACAGGGCTTGATCATATTGTTAAGAAGCGGTCTGTCCTGAACGCCTAAGATATCTCTGATACCCTGGATACCGAACTTGGGTCCCTGGAACTTGTCAACGAACTTCTTCGGGAAGTCAATGTCAAGTAACTTCAGGTAAGGCATAGACATGATGTTGCCACAAACGGAACCGATCAGCAGCGGGATATTGTCATCAATATTTGCTACCGGGAAACCGATGCGGATTACATAAAAGCGCATGCCTTTTACTTCAAGATTTACATCTGCCTGATTCTCATATGCAGCAGGAACTTCATAAATGCTGATGATCTTGGAAGCATATTTTGCTCTCATTTCATCGGTCTCTTCCGGAACATCGATCCAGGAACCGGTTGTCTGCTCGATACCGATGCTGGCTGCCTTGATAATTGCCGTCTCTTCCTTGTCTGCGCCGATGAGATATGTTCCCACAACCAGATCATTCATGTCGCAGCCTTCATATAAGGGGTTCAGTAACGGGCTGTAAAATCTGTTCTGTTTGATCATGAAAGTGTCCTCCTTCGTTAAATGTTATTTTAATCTGATTTACTGTCTGTGCTATTTACATTTTAAGTATAACAATAGAAATCAGCCGGTACAATATGGAAAAAATTTTCTACATACCCTGAAAATATTTTCTATCCCTCGGATTCTTCCCCTTTGGTCAGGTCCACGCCGGGGTGCCATTTCTTGATTTCCACACCGTTTCCTTCCGGGTCAAGCCCGTAGATGATGATGTTGGTCCCGTCTCTCTCCGGATAGTAGCGCACGATTTTCTCCCCTGGCACGGTTCCTCCGTGTTTGATGAATCTTTCGTACACCTCATCCACATCGTCTACCTCAAAGCAGACATGCGCAAATCCATACCCGTTAAAAGGGAGGGGTCCGGCGTCTCCCGGAATATCATAGCTGAATATTTCAAATGTGGGACCGCCTTCCGGATAGCCGGGCAGGGCGATATGCTCGCCCACTGCCCGCGCGCCTTTTAAGCCTGTCAGCTGCTCGAACCATTCCCCTTTGTTATCGCGGAATTTACCGATGGATCTGCAGTCAAACACATCCTGATAGAACTTTGAGAGCTTTCGCCAGTCTTTCGCATTGATGTTTGTATGCGTATAACGAATTCCCATAACAAGCTCACTTCTTTCTTTTAGCTGTAGTGCTTCTCACATGCCGCATTCAGACGGTTGTAGATGTCCGCATCTCTCCATGCAAGGAATGCGTCCTTGAAAATGCCGTACATGTCATTATATACTTCCCTGTTTTCCTCGTTGGGCTCGATCATTGCCGACGGCTCAACCAGTGCGTTTACCGCATCCTCAAGGGATTCGAATACGCCTGCGCCCGCTGCGCCAAGGATTGCTGCTCCGAGTACGCCGCAGTCGGACTGAGCCAGGGTCTGTACCGGACGGCCGAATACGTCTGCCAGGATCTGCCTCCACAGAGGTGACCGGGAGCCGCCGCCGGAAAGACGGATTACATCGAAGGGATGTCCCATGACTCTTTCCATGGCTTCCACGATCATTCGAAGCTCATAAGCGCCGCCCTCGAGGACAGCCCTTGCCATATCTGCCCGATTGTGGGTCAGGGAGATTCCAAGGGAGCCGCCTCTTGCCGTATCTTCGTAATAAGGAGTAACCTGGCTTGAGAAGAAGGGGAAGAAAATATATCCCTGGCTGCCTGCCGGTGACGTCTCTGCCTCCATACAGATGATATCATAGGGATCTTTTCCGCTGGCTTCAGCCACTGCAACCTCCGGTGCTCCGTAAATGTCTCTCCACCATCTGAGGGCAACGCCGGTCGCATAAGCCAGACCTTCCATGTCAAGGTGGCCCGGAACAGCGTGTCCGGAGAAGATTACTTCATGCTTGGGGTCATCTTTTACATCATCAACAGCCGCTACCATTACAGATGCGGTTCCGATGGTAATCTCTGCGATACCTTCCTTGATAACACCGCAGCCGATAGCCGCGCACTGCTGGTCGCCGCCGCCTACGCAGATGGGCATGCCCTCTGCAAAGCCTGTTGCTGCTGCAGCTTCTGCGGAAACGGTTCCGACCTGTCTTGCGGGTTCTTTAACGGGCGGAAGCTTCTTGATATCAAAGTCAATGGCATCCAGAAGTTCCTGTGACCAGTCCAGGGTGGAAACATCCATCATGCCGTGAAGAGCCAGGGATGCCGGATCTGTGAAGACTTCCGTTGATCCCAGTTTATGGAGCAGCCACTCCTGGCCGTTTACAAAGAGGTATGTCTTGTCATAGAGATCGGGCTGATTGTCTCTTACCCATTTATACTTGGCAAAGGACCATGCTCCGCTGATCGGAGCTCCCGCGATCTTGTGATATTTCTCGATACCGATGTTTTCTTTGATCCACTCAATTTCCTTTGTAGGACGGTTGTCGGACCATACGATGGCATTAGCCAGAGGCTCCCAGTTCTCGTCAACAGCTACAAATGTACCTCTCTGGCTGGAAATACCGACAGAGCCGATTTCTTTAGGATCGACGCCTGCGATCTCGATAGCCTTACGAACAGTGAAACACAGAGCGTTCCAGAGATCATACATATCCTGCTCAACCCAGCCTACTCTGGGTGTGATAACCGGATACTCCTGATAAGCCTTTCCAAGCTCTTTTCCCTGAAGATCGAAAATGATGGTCTTAAGACCGGTGGTTCCTGCATCAATACCAGCGATATATTTTGCCATGCTTTTCTCCTTTCTGTGATACTTCATACATGACTCTCGTCATATCTCAAGACAACAACATAGACATTACTATTCTTTTATTATACCACGAATATCTTTCAGTGCCTCAAATGCAGGTTTCATGTCCTCTCTTACAAGTTTTTTCTGCTTCTCATAGATTGCACGGTACAATTTTGTATTTTCAGGATTGGGCTTATAGATCTTCTTGACTTCAAGCCATTTGTCCCAGAAATCCTCAAGGTTATCGATATCTCCTACCGCATAAGCCGCAGTGATAACGTTGGTCATTACAGCGCCGCCTGCTTTCTTTAATGTTACAACTTCTGCGTCAAGCATATCTGCCTTGATCTGGTTCCAGAGATCCGAACGGCTTCCGCCCTCTGTAATGGTGATCTTCTTGAAGTCAACC
>CACZQE010000205.1 GCA_902783205.1 uncultured Lachnospiraceae bacterium
GGCGCGGGATCAGCCAGCCGGACAGGAAGCATGGAGCTTTCATCCTGAACAGTAAAATATCCCTGGCGAAAAGCCTTTACCCTGCGCAGGGAATCAGGCGCTTCAATTTCAAAAGCTCCGGGGATCAGCTGCCCCTCGCGGACGCTGACGCCCTCTTCCTCCAGCATCTTTTTAAGAGCCGGGGGATCGGTTTTGGATATACAGGTTCTGATTGTAATAGGCCGTCTGGTCAAAAAGAAGGCCAGCATTTTTTCTGTTTTTTCCACCCCGTACTGACGGATCAGCAGCTCTGTGACCGCTTCGGGCATGGAGTATAAAACGGAAAGATATTCCGTCTCGTTTTCGTCCCGGTCCGGCAGGGGCAGATTCCCCGCCTGCCTTGCCAGGGAACGGACAACTCCGTTGACAAAGCCGGACAGCCTTCCGAACTTTCTCTTTCTGGCCATCCTTACTGCCTGATCGCAGGCCGCGTGATCGGGGACACCCATAAAGAGGATCTGATAGGCGGACATCCTGAGCAGGTTTCTGATCAGAGGCTTGCACTTTCTCATGGGGACTGAAGAAATGTGGTCCAGCACATAATCAAGATAGAGCTGTCTTTCCGTCACGCCCTCACAGAGCGTCTTGTAGAAAGCCCTCTCTTTCCTGTCGAGAAACTGCAGTCTGAGCATGCTGTCACCGATGGCAATATGGGACAGCTTTCCTTTCCTGTCCATATCCACCAGCGTATCCAGTGCTTCCATTCTCATGTCCACTTTAGGCGCCATAATCAGTCCTCATTTTTTCCAAGTACCATACCTGCTTCCAGCTTTCTGCCCAGAAGGAATGCGGCTGTATCCATCCGCTTTTTCCCCTGCAGCTGAAGAGACTTTATCTTGAGCAGGCCGCTTCCGCACTGTACGAAGAATGCAGCCTTTCCGACTTTAACCACACTTCCTGGAACCGTCGGAATGTCCGTCACCTCGTCCTCTTCCGGGCACAGGTCTGCCTCCCAGATCTTGAGCATCTTTCCGTCTAAAAATGTATAGGCACTGGGCCAGGAATTCATACCCCGGATCAGTCTCTCGATCCGGACCGCGTCCTGACTCCAGTCAATCTCTCCTTCTTCCCTGGTCAGCATGGGGGCATAGGAACTTAAGCTGTCGTCCTGCCTGATCCTTTCGGCTTTTCCCGCCTCAATATCGGAAAGGGCTTTCAGGATCAGAGGGCCTCCTGCCAGAGACAGTTTATCATGTAATGAGGCGCCCGTTTCCTTCTCATCCAGGGGCACCGTCACCCGGTCGATCATATCACCTGTATCCAGACCTTTTTCCATATACATGATGGTGATGCCCGACTCTTTCTCCCCGTTGATCACCGCCCGCTGGATCGGAGCGGCTCCCCGGTATTTAGGAAGAAGGGACGCATGGATATTGATGCATCCGCGGGGAGGCAGGTTCAGGATACTTTCCGGCAGGATCTGTCCGAAGGCAGCTACCACGATCACATCGGGACTGATTTCCTTAAGTGTCTCTACAAAGGCCTCGTCCCTCACCCGGACCGGCTGGTAAACCGGTATCCCGGCAGCGAGAGCGGCCTCCTTAACCGGAGGGTACTGCATGGCCTTGCCCCGCCCTTTGGGCTTGTCGGGCTGGGTCACCACAGCTGCCACCTCATGGGCGCTGATCAGAGCCTCAAGGGCGGGTACCGCAAAATCCGGCGTTCCCATGAATACGACTCTCATTCTTCAAAAACCTCCTCGTCCTCCTCTTCCAGATCACGGTAGGGCTCATCGGCGCGGTCACCGTAAAGGATTCCGTCCAGGTGATCCATCTCATGGAGGATACAGCGGGCTTTCAGGCCTTCAGCCTCATAGATGACCTCGTTCATTTCCCGGTCATTAAACTTCACCTTGATCTGATAGGGTCTGGTGACATTTGCACATTTGCCGGGCACACTCAGGCAGCCTTCTTCATCGGTCTGCTCGCCGGAACTTTCCAGCAGTTCCGGGTTGATCAGGACCAGGGGTTCCTCATCCATCACATCCACCACGCACAGCCTGCGCAGGATGCCCACCTGGGGCGCCGCAAGGCCCACGCCTCTTTCCTGGTACATGGTTTCAAACATATCATCGATCAGTGTCTCTATACGAGGGGTCATCTTTGCGACCGGCTTGCATACTTTATTCAAAACGGGATCTCCGATCACCCGCAGTTTTCTTGTAGCCATGTTTTACTGCTCCTTTGCTCAACTTTATTATTGCTTTCGTCAAATGTATCCGGCAGAAAGCTGCCGGACTCATAAGCGTGATTATAACATCCGGCCCCCTTTCCGTAAAGGGCGGGGCCGGCAAAATTCAGTAGGATGTTACCGGATCCAGATCGTACTCCACACTCACACCGGAGAACATGGGATTTTCACTCACCACTGGCTCCAGCCTTTTCTGCAGGGCAAGGAGACGGTCCCTGTCCCTGTGCTTTAAAAAGAGTACATGCCGGTAAATGTCTTTTAATCTGGAGAGTCTTGCCTTTCCGGGCGCCAGGATCCGGACAGGGTCTTCCGCCTCCTCCTGGCTTTTGATCAGCATCCGCCCGATCCGGGCAGCTGCCAGTTCCGCTTCCTCCTCCCGGTCTGACTGGACCAGAATGGCCAGCAGGTGGCCGCAGGGAGGATAGCCCATCATCCTGCGGTAGGCAATCTCATTTTCATAGAAATCTTCATAGGACTGGCGGGCAGCCGCCGTGACTGCGTAGTGGCCGGGGGTGTAGGTCTGGATGACCACGTCCCCTCTGAGGCTTCCTCTTCCCGACCTTCCTGCCGCCTGGCAGAGCAGGTCAAAAGTAGCCTCGGCACTGCGGAAGTCCTGGGCAAACAGAGAAAGGTCCGCCGCCAGGATTCCCATGAGGGTCACACCGGGATAATCGTGTCCTTTGACGATCATCTGGGTTCCCACCAGTATCTGGGCCCTGCCTTCTGAAAAGTCTTCCAGGATCCGGTCATGGGCATGCTTTTTTCTGGTAGTGTCCGCATCCATGCGAAGGACTTTGACTCCCGGAAACTCGGCAGCCAGAGCCGCCTCAACCTTTTCGGTTCCCAGGCCGAATGCAGCCACAAAAGGACTGCCGCAGGAAGGACATGTCCTGTCGTAAGGAATAGTGTATCCGCAATAGTGGCAGGACAGGGTTTTGTTCCTGTGCAGTGTAAGAGATACATCGCAGTGAGGGCAGCGGATCACATGGCCGCAGCTTCTGCAGGAAACAAAGCCGGCGAATCCACGCCGGTTGATAAAGAGCATGATCTGCTCTTTCTTCCTGATCCTGTCTTCCATCAGGGCTTTCAGTTTCCTGCTGAACATGGACCTGTTTCCCTGCAGGAACTCCTCCCTCAGATCAGCAATCTCCACGGAAGGAAGCAAGCTTCCCGAAGGTCTTTTTCTCAGGGTCAGCAGTGTATACTCTCCGCTTACGGCCCGGCTGAAAGACTCCACACTCGGTGTGGCGGAGCCCAGCACCAGGCTGGCATTGCTCAAAGACGCCCGGTAAACAGCTGCCGGCACCGCATGGTATTTGGGTGTCTGCTCGCTCTTGTAAGCCCGGTCATGCTCCTCATCGACAATAATGATTCCCAGATCGGGAACCGGCGCAAAAAGGGCGGACCGGGGCCCGATCACGATATCCGCCTCGCCCCGGCGGATTCTCTGTACCGCATCGTTTCGCTCTCCGGCGGACATGCGGGAGTTGATCACGGCGATTCTCTCCCCGAATCTCTCACAGAATCTTTTCACAGTCTGGTAGGTCAGTGAAATCTCCGGAACCAGGACAATGGCCTGCTTTCCTTCCGAGATCACCTTTTCGATCATGGACAAATATACTTCTGTCTTTCCGCTGCCGGTGACACCCCACAGAAGATATACAGGCCTTTCTCCCGCGTCATAGTCCTCACGGAAACGGTTGAAGGCAGCTGTCTGTTCTTCGTTGAGCTCCGGTCTTTCTTCTTTCTTTTTCAGGTCCGGGTAAGGGTTTCGCCAGCGGATTCTCTCCTCAAGCCGCCAGATTCCCTGTCCGGCAATCTTCATGATCGACTGATGGGTCAGCCCTGCGGCGACCGCCTCCTTTTTGGCAATACTGCCTTGATCGATCAGCAGACGCAGGACTCTTGCCCGGGCGCTGTAGTGCTTCCTCTCCCATTCGCGGGCCAGATCTTCGGCCCCGGAAAGTGACATGCTTAAGATCACCCGGCCCTCGACCTTGGGCCGTACCCGGCTCTTTACCGGAAGCACGGTCCTGAGAGCCTGGATCATGGTAGACCCGCAGGTCTCCTTCAGATAAAAAGCCATCCGGATCAGATTGGACTCGATGGTGTAGGCGTTACTGTCCACTGCATCTATATCCTTGACTTTTGATGGGTCAAAAGAAATCTGATCCGTAATGTCGATCACATAGGCATCGGTCATCCGGTTTCCGGCTCCAAAGGGTACCTGTACCCTGGCCCCCGGCACAACCAGGTCTTCCATGGAGGCAGGGATCCGGTAACTGAAGATCCGGTCCAGGGCCTCGGTGGAAATGTCCACGATCACCTGTGCATATCGAACTTTATCAATATTAATATCCTCTTTTTTATCAGTATTTCCCGTCGAGGACATCCTGCACGATTTCCTCCTCGCTCATATGATACTTTTTGCCTCTGATCTCCTGGTAGGTTTCATGCCCCTTGCCGGCCAGCACGATAATGTCTCCCGGCTCTCCGTGGTGCATGACATAGGAGATGGCCTCCCGGCGGTCCACTATGGAAATGTACTTTCCTTTTGTCTTACTGATTCCCGTCAGGATATCGGCAATGATCTCCTCGGGTTCCTCAAAACGGGGATTATCCGATGTGATCACCGTAAAGTCAGCCAGCCTTCCGGCTGTCTCTCCCATCTCGAATCTTCTCAGTCTGGACCGGTTGCCGCCGCATCCGAAGAGACAGATCAGACGGTTGGGCTCATAGCCGCGCAGTGTGAGCAGTATGCTCTCCAGAGCCATTGCGTTATGAGCATAGTCGATAATCAGCGTATAGTCATAGCCTGTGGGAACGATCTGGACCCTCCCCGGCACCATGATGGATGAAAGGCCGGCCCGGATCGCGTCGAATCCGATGCCCATATGGCCTGCGATCACAATGGCGCCCAGAGCATTATGCACATTGAAAATACCCGGTACGGAGCAGGCGATATGCTCCTCATACTTACCGGTCACATCAAAATCCACACCCAGGAAATCCCTGGCCCTGGTAAGCTTCACATTTTCCGCCCGGACATCCGCTTCCGGAAGAAGGCCGAAAGTCTCGATGGGGCAGGCCGCATTGTGGATGATCTGCGGGAAATGCTCGTCATCCACGTTGGCAAATCCGTATTTGCACTGCTGGAAGAGCATGGCTTTGCAGGAAAGGTACTCCTCAAAACTGTCATGCTCATTGGGACCGATATGGTCGGGGGAAAGATTGGTAAAAAGACCATAGTCAAAAGTGATCCCCGCTGTCCGGTCCAGTTTGAATCCCTGGGATGAGGCCTCCATGACCACCGCGTCGCATCCGGCGTCCGCCATCATGCGGAAATAACGGTGGATATCATAGGATTCCGGCGTGGTGTTATTGACGGAAATGTGCTCCCCGTTGATCAGCACTTCAATGGTTCCGATCACACCCACCTTGTGTCCGGCCTCTTCCAGGATATTGCGGATCATGTAGGTCGTGGTGGTCTTGCCCTTTGTCCCCGTCACCGCAATAGTGGTCAGTTCCCGGGCAGGATATCCGAACCATGCCGCAGAGATCAGGGCCATGGCCCGCCTGGTATCCTCCACACGGATTACAGTCACATTTTCAGGTACGTCGACCCGGTCCATGACTACAAGAACAGCAGCCCCTGCCGCTGCCGCCTCGCCCGCAAATGTATGGCCGTCAAAAGACGCACCTTTTATACATAGAAACAGACAGCCCGCTTCGAGTTTCCGCGAGTCGTTCACAACAGCGGTTACATCTACGTCCAGGCTGCCTTGTATACATTCATAAGTACACTGCTCTAATAATTGTCTGCATATCATATATATTCTCCCATTCCCGGCCCTTGGCCGAAGGCGATAATTTCTGTTCTATTGTACCCTTTTTGTGTAATGTTTTCAACATACTAAGTGTTAAGAATACAGCGAAAATATTAACATTCCTTAACATCTTGGGAGAGCTTGGGGTCAGGCTTTCTCCTCCTTTTCATATTCAAATAAATAGATATAAAAACAAGGGTAAGAAGGGTTCCGGCCAGCAGACCGGCACTGTCAATACACACATCCGCCGCCCTGCAGGCCCTGCCGGGGACAAAGATCTGGTGGATTTCGTCAATGACGGCATACAGTATACCTGCAGCCATTCCGCCGATAAAAGGCCGCCGCCTGATTATCGTGAAAACCGGTCTTCCGTCAAAAACAGGCTTTTCGGGTTCTGCCATCTTCAAGGCTGCCCGGACATGGAAAACCAGCAGGCTGCCCAGTATGGCGTACTCGGTAAAATGAGCCGCCTTCCTCACAGGAAACTGCAGACTCTCAATCAGAGCAAATCTTGCCTGGGGAGTCATCTCCGGCCTTGCCAGGAAAATCCACAGATCTGCCAGCTTTTCACAGACCAGCCTGCTCATGGATGAAGAGGTCAGGTCAGGCGCTGCGGAAAAGCCCCAGATGACCCATGCCCAGCCGGCCACTGCGGCAAGAGACAGAAGCCAGGCAGCTGCCATTGGAAAAGGCAGACATTTTTTATCAATGTCTGCCCTGTCTGTCTTATTCATTGGAAAAAGCCGGGTCGATTTCTTTCAGTTCTTCAAACTGTTCGTTTCCCATCAGAGTCGGCACGGGAATCGGATCGTTTTCATCTTCTCCTGTGATCTTCAGCTTACCGTCATAGAGCTCCTCGACTGCAACAGACAGAGGCTTTTCTCCCTCCGCTGCAGCAACTCTTGCCTTGCTGCCGCTGATCAGGTCCCTCGCACGTCTCGAGGTGGCGATCACGATGGAATAGCGGCTGTTGATCACAGGCTCTTCTCCTTCGTTATCTTCGATGTTGATCTTCTCCATAAGCTCGGTATAAGATGGATGTAACATGATGAACTCCTTTCCTGGAACTTGAAAATGTATCTGTTTCCGTATATACGGGCATTTCCCGGCCTTAACAGCCGCGAAGGCCCTCCTTCATTTCTCTGATAAAATCCTCATGCAGTACAGTCCTGCATGCATGGCTCTCTATGATAGCATGGATAGTCTCTGCGCATTCATCCAGTCTGCCCTCATGGTTGCAGACCAGATATTCATAATTCTCGATGGTATCGGCCTCCTCGACCGCCCGCCGCATCCGCTTTTCGATCTGTTCCTGACTCTCGGTCCCTCTGCCTGTCAGACGCTTTCTGAGAACTTCCGCTGAAGGCGCAGTCACAAAGACAAGAACCGCATCCGGATATTGTTCCCTGATCTTTAAAGCTCCCTGAACCTCAATCTCAAGGATGACTACATGTCCGGCCTCCAGCTCGTCTTCTACAAACTTCCTGGGTGTACCGTAATAGTGGTCCACATACCTTGCATACTCGATCAGGCCGTTATAGTCGATCATCTTAAGGAATTCCGACTGAGTCCGGAAAAAGTAATCCACACCGTCGACTTCACCCTGCCTGGGATCTCTTGTGGTCGCCGAAACAGACAGGCTGTAGCCGTATTTTTCCACCAGTTTTCTGGAGATGGTTCCTTTTCCGGCACCGGAAAATCCGGAGATAACAACGAGTGTTCCTTTACGCTTCATACTCCTCTTCTCCCCTCTCTTCAATCCTGCCTCTGCATCTGCCTGCAAGGGTATCCGTCGTCAGTGCGGAAAGAACAAGGAAGCCGCTGTCCATCACTAGGACGGACCTGGTCCTTCTGCCGCAGGTGGCGTCTATGGCCCTTCCTTCGTCTCTCGCATTCTGTATCATTCTTTTGATCGGGGCCGCTTCCGTACCCACGATCGATACGATCTTATCACGGTTTACGACATTGCCGAAACCGACACCAACAAATGAACCCGGATTATTCAATGTTCTGCACCTGTTCCCTGATCTTCTCTATATCTGTCTTCAGCTCGATTGCGTAATCCGAAACGGACTGGTCATTGGCCTTGGAAAGGATGGTGTTGGCTTCCCGGTTCATCTCCTGGGCAATAAAGTCAAGCTTCCTTCCGACATTTCCTCCCTGTGCCAGCACATCCCGCATGGAAGAGATATGACTGCGAAGGCGGACCGTCTCCTCATCTACGGAAATCTTGTCAGCATAGATCACAACCTCCGCCGCGATCCGGTTCTCGTCAATGGTAGTATCCTCCAGGAGGGTTCTGACCTTTTCTTCCAGACGGCTGCGGTAATCTGCCACCATCCTGGGATAGCGGGTTTCCACCACGGCAACATTTTCCTCCATGGCGGAGAGCTTGCCGAGAATGTCCTCGCGAAGGCTGTCACCTTCCGCGCTCCTGCTGTCGGTAAACTTTGTCAGGGCTCCGCTGACCGCTTCCATAAGCTCCTCTTCCAGATGAGCTTCGTCAATGGCCGCGTCCTCCAGGCTCATGACTTCCGGAAGCCTTCCGATCTGGTAAACACCGGTCTCGTTCCGGATCCCCAGATCTTCCGCCAGGGTGGTCAGGGCATCATAGTAGGCCTTTCCCAGTTCCCTGTTCAGCTTTACGACACTGGCCTTCTCGGACAGGTCTTCATAAGAGATGAAAACATCCACTTTTCCTCTGCTGATCTGCTTCTTCAGAAAAGACCGGATGGCCTGTTCAAAGCAGTTCAGCTTTCTGGGCATCTTAATACTGATATCACAGTACCTGTGATTGACGGCTTTCATCTCAACTGTAAACTTACTGTCTTCAGACACATACTCGCTATGGCCGAAGCCAGTCATACTCTTTATCAAAGAATTCACCTCATATCTTTACAGACCGCCGGCCGTGCCGGCAAAACTTCTGCCGCGTCAAAGGACACTACGGCATAATTACAAACATTAATTATAAAAGAAAATGTCTGATTAGTCAATGCAATAAAAAAGCGGGCTCACTGAGCCCGCAGGGAAAGGTCTTTTTCAAGACATTTCAGGTAATGCATGGGAAGACCGCCGGCCGAAGGCACATAGAAACGGGAGTCCAGCTCTTCAAACTTGAAATGCTTTTTCCCTCCCTCTTCCATCCGCTTCCAGAACTTCATCATCTCTTCATAGCGCATATAGTAGCAGATCTGTCGGGCCGTGTAATAGATCAGGAGAAAGCTGATGCCTTTCTGCCCTTCGAACTGCCGCATGAAATCCACCTGGTGGGGATGAAGATTCTGCAGGGAAAATGTGTCGGTGGCGCATTCCTTTGCGTCGAAACAGACAGGGATTCCCTGTATGGCGCCGATATAGTCCACCGTACTTTTCTTCTCAAAATAAGCAAGAGTAATATGGCGGGACTCCTTATCAAACTTTACCGGCGTGATCGGAGTCGGAATCTTCTCCATCAGGGCCAGGCCCTCTTCTCTGTATTTTTCATTTGCGTAATTAACCATCTCTTCGAGAACAGATCCCCGAAGACCTCTTGAACTCCATGTTGCCATATTTTCACCTCAGGCAGATGCCGCATACCTGCGGGCAAGCCGCCGGTATAAAACTGTAAAAGCAGTGATGACCAGGATGCCCGTCAGGATCCAGGATACAGGATAGACAATCAGGAGCAGCCTGAATATATGAAATTTCCTGTCCACTGTCAGAATCCATATAATACGCAGCAGGCAGGTGCCGAAGACCGTCAGGATGGTAGGCGAAAGGGAATCTCCGAATCCCCGCATACAGGCTCCCGTAATCTCATAGGAGCAGGCCAGCCACTGAAAGAGGAGGATATAGCGCATCCTCTCTACTGCATATTTTATGACTTCGGGGTCTTTTGTGAAAAGGCCCGCGATGGGATGCCCTGCCGATACGATCAGAACATTCATGAACATGCAGGCTGCCACGCCGGCTCCCATGCACAGAAGGAGGACCCTTAAGCAGCGCTTCATATTCCGGGCACCGAAATTCTGCCCGGCGAATGTTGTGGCTGCCTGGGCAAATCCGTTGATGGAATAAAAGCAGATTCCTTCGAAATTCTGGCAGATGCTGCAGCCTGCTATGGCTGCCGCCCCGTATCCGTTCACCGCTGTCTGGACACATACATTTGCCACGGAAAAGACTGTGCCCTGCAGGCCAGTGGGAACACCGATCATCAGGATCCTTCCTGCCTCATATCTGTGCAGCCGCAGCTTTTTCGGATCAAATCGGATATCGGTCTCCTCAGTCATCAAAAAGTATACCACGAGACCGGCGCTTATGGTGTTGGCAATCGATGTGGCAAGGGCAACTCCGGCCACGCCCCATCCGAAAGCCACCACAAAGATCACGTTCAGGACGGCATTGATCACACCTGACAGGATCAGACACCGGACCGGTCTTCTGCTGTCTCCCACGCTTCGCAGGACAGCGGCGCCGAAGTTATAGACCATGATCCCCGGCATGCCCAGACTGTATACCCGCAGATAGATAATAGACAATGGCAGCACCTCTTCGGGGATGGCCATCAGCATAAGGATAGGATGGGCCAGAAGGAGGACGCTGGCCATCAGGCCCAGGCCTCCCACAAGAGCCAGAAACATGGATGTATGCACGGCTGCGGAAATCCTGTCCTTCCTGCCCTCGCCTATATAGTTTGCAATAACGACCGATGTGCCTGCAGAAGTACCCACAAAAAGGGTGACGAAAAGCATGACGACAGCGGAATTGCTTCCCACTGCCGCCAGAGCACGGCTGCTGGCAAATCTTCCGATCACCGCCACGTCCACAGCATTAAACATCTGCTGCAGCATACTCCCCGCCGCCAGGGGCAGGGCAAAAAGCAGGATCTTGTCAAAGAGAGAGCCATGCAGCATATCCATTTGTGAAGATTTCTTCTTAAAGGTCATAGTAAGCTACCACGTAATACTCTTCCGGCAGCTTTGCATCCCACATGGATGGGGGAGTGCCCATCCGCCAATGATTACTCTCATTTCCGTAGAGAGAATATGCCATATCAAAATTGAGCATGGTCGCGCCGCAGTCAAGTCCCCTGTCCTCATCCGAAGTCATCTCCTCTTTGGTGGTACAAAGAAGCAGGAGCTTGTCTCCTATAATATAGCGGTAGGGCTGCCTGTTCAGGAAACTGGGAGCAAGGCTGGCCCCATAGAGGGCCTGGTCCAGAGTGGAATCAATACTGCCTCCATCCCAGTCCACAGGACAGTTCCATACATGGTCAAATACCAGTTCCGTCTGAGCAATCTTGGGCGCCGCATGGCCGGACCGCTTCTTAAATGCCTTGCCGGAAGGATTCAGAATATCGATCCGCTTCATGAGAGGATCTTTCTTTCTGTATCCGCAGGCGAAAATGCTGACCACCTCCAGGTCAGACTTAAAGAGGAGGGCATGCTTTACCATGTCACCGTCACCTACAGTCAGCCAGCAGCCATCCAGTCCGCAATCCGTCATCTTCAGGAGCATATCCTCCCCCAGATATCCGGCATTTTCCAGATAGTGGTCCTTCTTCTCAGAAAGGATGACCAGGTAGGCCGGGGCGCCAAAAGAATAACCCTTATAACCTGCCGTACCTTCCAGGCGGCCTGCAGCCTCATCCGTAAAGATCATGAGCTCTGTGCCAATCTCTGGAAAGAGACGCTTGGCCTTGGGAAAATACGCCCGGATCTTCTCCAGGGTCTCTTCCTCCACTTTCTTTTTCCGGTACTCACGAATGGACTCTCTTTTTTTCATCAGATCCATATACTTCATACCATTCACCTCCATGCAGCAATATCTGTTAAAAATGTATCATCAGTCTTATGTATCTATATTATACCGTGGCTTGCCGGATTAAACAAGAGAGCTTGTTGCCGGGATTGATAAATCACCGGTTCCCCCTGTCAGCGCCGGGATAAATAAAAAGAGCGCTGCTTAAAGCAACGCTCCCATAATAAAAATCGGGGTAACAAGATTCGAACTTGCGACCTCACGGCCCCCAGCCGTGCGCTCTAACCAAACTGAGCCATACCCCGATTCCATTAGGTATTATACAGCATGGAAAAGTTAAATTCAACCATATTTTACATTTTTTTATTCAACTGTTACACTCTTGGCCAGATTCCTGGGCTTATCCACGTCCAGACCCTTGGAAACACTGACATAATATCCCATCAGCTGCAGGGGGATGATGGCCAGTGAATTTACGAAAAGAGGATCTGTCTGGGGTACGTAAACCGGGAAATCCACTGTGTCTTCCACACTGTAGTTTCCGTATACGGTCTCTCCCATCAGATATGCACCCCGGCTCTTAACCTCTACCAGGTTGCTGATGGTCTTCTCGTATAATTCCTCCTGGGTCAGGAGCCCGATAACCAGGATGCCGTCCTCGATCAGGCTGATGGTGCCGTGCTTGAGCTCACCTGCCGCATAGGCCTCGGAATGAACATAGCTGATTTCCTTCATCTTCAGGCTGCCTTCCAGGCAGATCGCATAATCAAGGCCGCGGCCGATAAAAAAGATATCCTTTGCGTTGGAGAACTTGGATGCAAACCACTGGATCCTTTCCTTGTCTTCCAGGATCTTCTCGATCTTGTCCGGCAGAGTCTGCACTTCTTTGATCATGCTTGTGTAACGTGCCTCGTCAATCTTTCCTCTGACTTTTGCAAACTGGATGGCCAGAAGGTATCCTGCCGCAAGCTGTGCGCTGTAGGCCTTGGTAGTGGCAACAGCGATCTCGGGACCTGCCAGAGTGTATAATACATTGTCAGCTTCCCTGGCGATGGAGGATCCGATCACATTGACGATACCCATGGTACGGATGCCTCTGGATTTGGCTTCCCTCAGGGCAGCAAGGCTGTCTGCCGTCTCTCCGGACTGGCTGATGATGATTACAAGACAGTCATCTGTCAGGATGGGATTACGATAACGGAATTCAGACCCCAGATCCACTTCCACGGGAATCCTTGCCAGACTCTCTATAACATATTTCAGGGAAATACCTACATGGTAGGCACTTCCGCAGGCCACGATATGAATGCGGCCGATCTGGTTGATCACTTCTTCGGTGAGGCCTGCTTCACTTAAATCGATAACATCACCGTGGATTACGGAATAAAGGGTATCCCTGACTGCCTTGGGCTGCTCATGGATCTCTTTCATCATGTAATGCTCGAAACCGCCTTTTTCTGCTGCTTCCTCATCCCACTCGATGACAGTCTGCTCTTTTTCGATCTCTTCTTTGTCGATATTGTAAAATGTAACTGCCTGGTCTGTGATCCGGGCCATTTCCAGGTTGCCGATATAATAAACGTTTCTGGTGTATTTCAGGATAGCCGGCACGTCGGAAGCCACAAAGAACTCGCCCTCGTTGGTACCAATGATCATGGGGCTGTCTTTTCTGGAAGCATAGAGCTCTCCCGGGAAGTCGCGGAACATAACCACCAGGGCATAGGAACCGCGGATCCGCAGCATGGACTCGCAGAGAGCATCGATGGGATCGCCGTCATACTTCTTGAAGTAGTAGTCAACAAGGTTTACTGCAACCTCTGTATCTGTCTGGGAATAGAAGGTATATCCTTTTTTCTCAAGGACTTCCTTCAGTTCCTGATAGTTCTCGATGATTCCGTTGTGAACTGCCACAACAGACCGGTCGTTGGACACATGGGGATGGGCATTGGTCTCTGAAGGCTCGCCGTGGGTTGCCCACCTGGTATGGCCGATTCCGCAGCATCCGGAAACAGCGTTGCCGTCGTCGGTTTTCTCCATAAGCATTTTCAGGCGTCCCTTTGCCCTTACCACTACCGCATCATCATCGCCCTGACGGACTGCGATGCCTGCCGAGTCATAGCCTCTGTATTCCAGTTTGGACAGACCTTCAAGCAGAAGGGGTGCCGCCTGTTTTTTTCCTAAATATCCTACGATTCCACACATATGATTAATCTCCTTATTCTTGTAGTCATTTTGAACATATGAAAGTATTATACACTAAAAGTCAAGGATTGTTAATTTAAATTATCATTTCATTTCTTTTACATGATATTGATTTATGTTCAGACATCCTGTATACTTGCCGGGTATGAAAGGAGAAAGACTGATGAATGATAAAAAGACAGACGGCAGGACCTATGATCTGATCGCCTTTGATATGGACGGTACTCTTCTGACCGGAGATAAGAGAATACTTCCCTCCTCTCTGGAAGCAGTCGAAAAAGCTGCCGGGGCGGGAAAAAAGATTGTACTGTCCACAGGCCGGTCTCTGTCGGAAATCCGTCCCTACCGCCGGATATTCAGATTTCTGGATTATGCCATCCTTGAAAGCGGGGGACTGATCTATGATTTTAAAAAGGAGAATTTCCTCTACCGGCGTACATTTGACAGGGAAATTATTGAATCTGTCGTCCGTGTACTTGCAGAAAAAGATATTATGCCTTTAGTCATGAGCGGAGGTCAGGTTTTTCTCAGCCGGACCCATCTTGATCATATTAAAGACTACCACATGGAGCCTTATAAAACGGCCTATCTTGATTTCGGCGTCCTGGAAGATGATATAATCGCCCTGATTCGGGAAAGAAAAAACGAAATAGAAAAACTCAATCTCTATCATCCTGATATCCGGATGCGTGAAGAGACCCGCAGGGCTCTGTCAGGGATTGAGGCCCAGACAGCAGACGGCGATGAAACCGGCATCGAATTCACTCCCTGCGGGGTCAATAAAGGGGCCGGACTGGCCCGGCTCTGTGCCCTCACAGGAATCGATCCCGCCGCCACAATTGCCGTGGGAGACGCGGATAATGATATTGAAATCCTTGAGACCGCAGGACTGGGGATCGCTATGGCCAATGCCAACCCTGAAATCCTTGCCCTGGCCGATAAAAAAGTAGCAGATAATGAAAGCGGGGGCTGTGCCCAGGCCGTCTTCTCTTATCTGCTGTAACATTCTTTTTCAGATTTACTGAGCATCAGCGCCCCCGCGGATGGATATGTGATCCTGTCTGGCAAATACAGAGGAATACTGAGCCAGACCGAACCTCCGCACAAAGAGTTCGCATTTACACAGGAAAAGATAATAAGGTCTGTAGGGACCTCCGTAGAGGCCCTCAAAGTTGCCCTGCCCCTTGGCTATGATCACATCAGCCCGGTCAAGCAGGGTTTTTGTTTCCTCATTACAGAAGGCCAGGTCTGTTCCGGGTATCGGAAATCCGTTTCCCACACAGGGCACGATCCGGTCAAGCCCTGTTTCTCTGGCGTCCTCAAGGGTCGCGTCATTGATGACCGGCTCGCCCCGGACAAGGGCTGTGATCTCCAGCCGGGGATAGAGTTCCTTTATCAGTTCGATCAGGAGCTTGTCCATCACGATCTCGCCGCAGTTATCGGTCAGATAAAGCAGCCGGTCCGCCCCGGCCAGATCTTCTTTCAGACAGGCCAGTTCCCCTTCATCAACATCCTCTTCCCCCGCCTTCCTGATCAGTTCTTCCAGAATGCTGTCACTGACCGTTTCCTGGGTTCCGAAGTCTATATAATTACCCGCGCAGACATAGCGGATTCCTTCTTTCAGCCGGTCCGGCGCTTTTTTGATCCTGTCACGTACCTGGTCTTCCAGGCCCAGCATAAAGCGGTTGAATTTGCGTTTGATGGCCTCATAATCCGTCACCGGCGGATAGTAGCGGGCGTAGACTTCGTCAATCCTCATGGAAAGAGCGGGCGCGCTGTCCTCCAGTCCGTGATCATGGAGGACTTTAAGGACTTCGTTGATATATGCCGCATTTTTTTCTTCGTCGGGAAACTGTCTGATCAGTTTTTCCTGCTTAGCCAGCTGACAGGCGATACATGCTGCGTTTGCTCTCATATGCTGCTCCTTTTTATATTCTGCCGGTTTCATCCTCCCGGTCTTCCCCTGCAGAAAATGTTTTATGTCATTACATGCTGAATTTATGTTACAATGATTCATTATACCAGAAAGGACTTACTTATGATCATTGATTTTCATACCCATACATTTCCGGCACGGATCAGCGCCAGGGTGCTGGAACACTTAAGCGATGTGGCGCACATTTCCTATTTCAGCGACGGGTCCAACCAGGGGCTCCTTGCTTCCATGAAGCGGAACCAGGTGGACTACAGCGTTCTCCTTCCGGTCATGACCCGGCCCGACCAGGTGGAATCACTGAATTCCGCCATGATCCGGGACAGGGATACCCTCCTGGCTTCCGGCCTGATTCCCTTCGGCGGTATGCATCCTGATTACCCGCATGTGGGCAGGGAGCTGTCCAGACTGAAGGAAAACGGTATTCCCGGCGTCAAGCTGCACCCGGCCTATCAGGGAGTGGACATTGACGATCCGCGCTGTCTGAAGATCATTGAAGAGGCTTCGGCCCGGGACATGATCATCATGGTCCACGCCGGGATCGATATCGGTATTTTCGACCATAATTACGCCTCTGTTCCGGCCATCCTCTCGGTGCTTGACCGGGTCGGCCCCAAAAAGCTGGTCCTTGCCCATATGGGCAACTGGGGAGAGTGGGATGATGTGGAGAGGGACCTTGCCGGCGCTCCGGTGTGGCTGGATACCGCCTTTTCCCTGGGCCCCGTCATCTCAAAGTTCGGCCAGGAAAAGGACCTTGTATATGAAAACAACATGTCTCCCGACCAGTTCGTCCGCATAGTCAGAAAGCACGGTGCGGACCGGATCCTTTTCGCCACGGATTTCCCCTGGGCGGATCAGGCGGCTTACACCCATTATATCACCCATTTCCCCCTGACTGACAGCGAGAAAGAGGGCATTCTCTCCGGCAATGCGGTAAAGCTTCTTAATCTGCCGGACCTGATCAGGTAAAAAGTATCTCTCTGACTTCCCTGACTGCCCCGGCAAGGGCGTCAGGGTCCATTCCGGCATAGCTTACCATAAAACGGTGGCGGTCTTTGCCGGAATCATCCATATAGTAATCCGTCACGGCCCGGATACGGATTCCCCGGTCCGCCAGCCGTGACACCACTTCCCTGTCACTTAACCCGGTCTTCAGTTCCAGAAGGAAATGTAATCCCGCTTCATTTTCCAGTATCCTGCACCGGTCCCGGGGCAGTTCCCTGCGGATCGTTTCGATGATTTTTTCCCTTTTTCTCCCGTAATGGAGGCGCATTCGGTTTATGTGCTTCTCAAA
>CACZQE010000206.1 GCA_902783205.1 uncultured Lachnospiraceae bacterium
AAATGTTCCGCTTCAGGATCTCGGCCTGATTCTGGCCGGCCATCTTCGAGAGCTTAGCCACCAGTTCCTCACTCTTTTTCTTAGTGATGAACTTGGAGGATTCCACTGCGTCAATCAGCAGCTTTAGTTCGGCAACGTCGTACTCCCGACTTATCAGGTTGTAGCGCTTCTGTGCAGACATCACTTCCTGGATTTCCATGCCAAAAGAGCGCAGGGCTGCCACATCGGCAGGAATTGTTTGCCGGTGCGCTTTGATACCATACTCTTTTTCGAGGATCTCCATCAATTGTGCTGTCGTGAGATAATGATCCTCATCGGTTCGTTCAAATAAGATTTTAGCCAGATATAACGGGCGAAGTTTGGGGTCCCTATCCATTTCCTTTTATCTCCCTAATTCTCAACCGGATTCTTGTCTGTAAGAGCTTTTCGAAATCATTTCTGTCCGTTTTTCATCTGGTCTATTCTTACTTGAGCAGGAGCATAGCCTCCATCAAGTGCTTGCTGATATGCTTTTAATGCATTTGCTCGATCTCCGGTATTCCTTAAGTATTCTCCAAGAACAAATGCTGCTTCAGGAACACCTTTATCTGCAGCGTCTGCATAATAGTGTATGGCAAGCCTTAGATCACGCTGAACGCCATTGCCGGTCATTAGCATATCCGCATAGCAACGCGAGCCGTTTCCATCTCCCAAGTCAGCTGCCTTTTTATACCAGAACGCAGCCTGCTGTAAGTTATGCATTACATTTTCTGCAAAATCGCCCATCCACATGATTGCCGGAACATAGTCGAACTGTGATGCAAGATTTCCCATCAGATCATATGCCCGATGGACATTCTCTTGTGAAGGGTTATTTAAGAGGCTCATGGCTTTTTTGTATTCTACATCGCAGATTTCAGATCGGGATTGAATATCGTCTCGGGAGAGTAGTTCCCTAATATCACGATCAAATTCCGTCTCAGTACTATTGACACGCTTTGTTTGTTCCTCTTTTTTCTTTCTGTTGAAGAGACCCATGATAACAGCTCCTTAATCAATATAATGGCAAGTCACTTTTTCTTCGGCAGATACCAGCCAGGCTGGCTTTTCGTTATTCTTCCACCTTTTTCGCTGAAATAGAACTTATATCCGAGTTCACCGCAGGCGGTCATCACAGAATCCAACTCATGGCCACCAACGATCCATAAGGCGCCACCTTTTTCGCGCTTGTCAATGAATTCAATACCCTTTTCTTTAAGCAGGGAATAGAGCGCCTCATCGGACAGCTGCTCTGGTTCATCTTCTGTCAAAGCAGGCATTTCGAATTGCCCCGATTTGTCTGCTTTATATGCTTCAGGATACAAGTCAATAGTGATCCCTTCACCGCCATCCTTGAAGCATTCCTTTAATACAGCGAGTAAGACTTTTGCTTCTTCGTCATCAAATGAAATACCTTTTCTCGACGTCGTATGGTCGAGCGACCATTCTCTGAGATCATAGACAAAAGGACCATTATTGATAGAAACAATATTCAGTTCCTTTTGCCAGTTGCCCTCGTTGTTTGAAATAGTACCAATCTGCTTAATGACTCTGATATCTTCTTTCATTTGAATCCACCTCTGATATTGTTTTATTCAACACCCAAGGCCTTGAAAACGGCATCCTCTGCGCTCTGATAAGGTATGATCTGAAACGCTGCCATAAGATCTGCCGGGACAGTCACAAAGTCAACCATCGATGTCGCAGGAATGAGCACCTTCTTTGCCCCACTGTCCAAGCATACCTGCAGCGCATTTGCTAGTTCAGGCACTTTCTGAATAGAGCCACTAATACTAATTTCTCCAAGCACGGCAGCAGAGCTAAGCACAGGCTTGCTCAGGGCAATCGAACAGAGAGCAATCAATGTGGGAAGACCAAGTTTACTGGTCATTCCGATTCCCTGAAGATCCTGATAGTTGATGATGTAATCCTTTAGGGATGTGCTTATGGACCCGCTAATGTGTTGCCCATTCGCTTTCAAGAAGTTGTAAGCTGTATTGCAGGCTTCCCGACATTCCCGATCAGAGCCAATACCGGTGTATGTAAATTTCCCGTTACCGGGCAGCATCTGGCTTTCCAAACGGAAGACACCGATCATTCCGCTCTTGCCTTGTGCGACCGTATAGACTTGTCCAGGATTGCAAATACCTTCAGGAATTAGTTTCCCGCCACCTTGCTCCGGTACTGCTACGTAATGCTCTTCGAATGTCTCATTGTCAATGTAGGAGAAGTTGACGTCATAGAACTCCATGCCGCCGAGCTTTTTGAGCTGTTCTTTCACTCTACGGCGCATCTCAAGGGCAATCTTAAGGATCTCTTCCAGGTCTTCTTTACTGAACTCACCATCCGGGTACACTAGCTTTAAGAGACCATCTACGGTTCTCCGAACGGCGATTGTATCCCGCTGGTTCAGATTCTTGCCGAGGCGATAATACCGGTCCAGGGCATCGCCATACTGTTCTTTTCTCAGTTCACGGACAAACTCTGCAAAGTAATCCGTGATGAATCCGTAATCACCGGTAAAGTGCTCCGGCCTGAATTTAGGAATCTCCCAGCCAGGCAGATAGCAGTGGATTCGATCCAAAAAAGCAGTATCAGTGCCCATTTCCGGAGGGAATGGATCAAACAGGCTGGACGTTTTCAAAAGCACATCAACGCTCTGATTGATGTTACCGACAAAGACCATCGAAGCAGAGGCAGCTTTTTCTTCCTTGCCACGGGCAAAAGACCCGGACGCCATGTAATCTTTCATGATCTGGACGCCGTCTTTGTCCTTGAAACGAATTCCGGCAACCTCATCAAACGCAACGCAGTCCCATAAGCCAACAAGGCCAACGGTCTTTCTGCCCATGTTATAAAACAGGTTTGCGACCGTGGTCTGGCCGCCAGAAACCAGAATGCTGTTCGGTGAAATCTCTTTGTAAAGATGGGACTTACCTGTGCTCCTTGGGCCAAGCTCACATAGGTTATAGTTGTTCTCAATAAGAGGAATGCACCGGATCAACAGGAGCCATTTCTCACGATAGGAGAGCTCGTCCGGTTCCATGCCAATAGACCGAAGGATCACGTCGATCCACTCGTCCTTAGTGAAAGCCTTGCGTCCTTCCTTAAGTTCATTAATGTCAATATGCGGCATCTGAATCGGAGTCAGATTATTGATCGTAATCGGATAAGATCCACTGCGATCATCCTCTTCAGCATAACTGTCATACTCTAACCGGACGATACACCAGATACCACCGCAAAGCAGCCGATCAAAACGCTCCGGGTACTCCTCGCTAATGGGAACGCCGGAAAGCCCGAGATTTGAAAAGTCCGCCAGGTAGCAGTCGTGCTTCAAATCAAGGCGCACGGTAATCATATCGATGACGGTATGGCTGCCGTTTCTTCTTAAGACAGAAAGGATTTTTTGCGCCTCATCCGGGCGAACAAAGTTATCCGCCAGAATACGCTTTACCGTCTGTACGCCGGACTCTATTACTTCCGGATCGTCGGAACTGCAGTACTGACCCAGCAAAAACTCCAGTACATATACCGGCACATTAGCGCCTTCTTTGATCTTTTTCGTCAGATCTTTTCGAACAATCTTCCCATCAAAATGATTACGGAGTTTTTCCTTGATCTCATCGCGGGAAGACGCTTCCCTTGTGGTTCCTTCAAACATATTGACACCTTCCTCTTAAACGGTAAAACCGAAGTCTCCGGCAAAAGCAATGTCCATGATCACTTCCCGGCGAAGTGTTTCAAGGCCAGTCTTGTCATCAAGCGCAATCAGATAGTATTTCTTTGCCTTATTGTAGGTCTGGTTCTTGAATGTAAATCTTAAAGTGAATACTCTCTTGGTGGTTTCCGTTTCCTTGCTGTCAGCGTGGTACATGTTTTCGTTGGAAATCTTATTGCCATCTTCATCCATGAAGAAGACTCTGTAGGCCGTTTCCTTGACCGTATCACTTACAGCTTCGCTTTGCAGGAAATCAAGCTTGATGTTCAGGTTCGTGATCTTGTTTGTCAGGCTTACCAGGTCAATCGAGGCATTTACAGTATCCACACGGCTTCTCTCAGCCTTTACCTCAATGACGGGAATAATCATTTCCTGAGGAGAGCATCCACCATGTACATAGTTCAGGCCAGCGCCAGGGACTTTGAACAGATCAGAGCCTACCGGGGAAAGCACATAACGGTATTCTTCCTGCGACCGGAGATATGTGCTCATAGGGATTGACACAACTCCATCCAGCGCAAGGTTAGCATCAGAAATGGCATACCGTTTTCCGGCATTCTCAATACCGGAAATCTTATCGCTCTCGCTCAGTTTATCCCGTTTATAGATAAAACCATGATCCGCGGTGATGACAAAGCTATGCGTATTGCCTCGAGCGTTGATATCTCTAATGAGTTTTATGATTTCAGTTACAGCCTCTTCGCAGGCGACAAAGACCTCGTTTTCAGAGGCCGGTTTGTCTCCCCGGGCGTCGATCTGGTTGTGATAAACATAGACTACGTCCTGCCCGGTCAGGATCTCCCGCATTTTTGCCTGGCTGCTGTTCTTGATCTCATCAAACTGGATGCAGCGACTATTCGGCTTTGCTGTTTGCAGGATTGCTTCACGCTGTTTGAGATCAGCGCAGGGAAGGCCATCGCACAACACTTTATAGTCATTGCTGATCGCAATTTCCTTATGCGGCAACAGCGCTGCCATACCGAAGCTTGTAATGGATGGCAACACGCTCTGCATGGCAGAGATCTTGGCTTCGCATCGTTCATCAGCCTGCAGTTTTTCAAAGAGTGTCCTTCCAACCTCATACCTCAGGGCATCGGAGATGATGACTACGACCCGTTCTTTTTTGAATTTCACGTATTTGCTGAAGAAATCGAGCTGATTGTCCAAGCGGGTATGTCCCTCATCCTCAACAAAGCTCTTGCTCCAGTTTGCCGTGATATTGTTCAGATACTCATTGGTATAGATATTCTCAACAAGCTCACGGAGTTTTTCAAAAGCAGTACTATCCTCCAGCCGATCAAAGTAATAGTAGAAATACCGATACCTGCGATCGGTCTGATAATCCTTGTTGATATAGTTCTTGGCAACGGCGTCCACTCCGCTCACCGGTGAATACAGACCGGGAGAGATAATATGAAATGCATTCTCTAAAACGAAATAATCATCATGATACCGGCTTCCAAAGTGCTTCTTCCGCCGATAGGCACATATATCCGGGAGTGTTCGTCCATTCAGTCTTGCATCGACGTCCTCAGCTTCCAGCCGGCCAATGATCCACTTGATCAAGACTTCATCGACGCCTGCAAACACGGTACAGTCAAGCAGGTCTTCAGGCTGCATGGAATCCAGAGCCTTTTTCGCGTCCAGGGTCCGGTACATCTTCTCGGACAGAGCATCAAAGTTCTTGCCATAGATCAGACTGTTCATCAGATTATCCATGAAGGCGAGGACATTACCAGGCTTATAGGAGATGAACTTCTGCCAGCTGGCCGGGACATCCGTGTGGATCGTCTTCTGCGTATACGTCACGAACAAAGTCATGACCAACTTTTCCAATGACGGGTCCGAATCCGAATAACCGAACACGCTGTCGCAGTGCTGCCAGAAAGCCTCATCAAGTCCATATTTTGCGAATTCAGCCAAGTCCTTATTCTCTTCGAACTCACCGTCCGACAGAACGCAACGAACAACCTCCTCAAAAGAAGCTGTTTTGCTCTTGCAGAGGACGCTCATCATGGCGTCTTCGATGATACTGTCAGTGTAACTGTCAAGCTCAAAGGCGTAGAAGGCCTGGGTACGCTCTTTGCTGTTAAAGAATGTGATATACTTCTGGATCGTCGGTTTGCAGCGCTCAGAGATCCCCAGGTCAATACACAGAAGAGAGGTTCTGTCCGCAAAGAATTCCTTGGAATAACGGATCGTATCTGCAAGGTGATTCTCTCGAATATCCGGCTTCGGGAACGGAGCGTAGATCAGGTAATTTGTCGTAGTATCCTCCCGTTCCAGGAAGTACTTGATGGCGAACTGATTATCCCGTTCGAGGTGAAGGGTCTTCGCATTCTTCAGTTCGAGCGTATCTATATCTTCTTCGAACTCACCATTCGCGTCATACCAGAAGATCAGCTTTCGAACGCTTCCGGTAAACTCATCGTTTAGCTTA
>CACZQE010000207.1 GCA_902783205.1 uncultured Lachnospiraceae bacterium
CCCCGTCATACATGTATAAACACACTCCGGACGGTTGCAGTGTCTGCAGAAGATGGGAGACGGACGGGTCTCACTGTCAATGACCACGCGGTTTCTGGCATCCCCGCTCTCGGTCTCATGGCTGACGACACACGCTGTCACACAGGTAAGGCACCCGATGCAGCGGCTTCGGTCAATTTTGATTCTGTACATAAATCTACACTCCTCTCCGCTTGATCAGGATATACCCGGTGCCGCGTCGGCAATCTTTTCGAATCTGCATGTTGCGCCCTTATAGTTGGGCTCTTTGGAATATTTATCATAATTGGAAGGCGTCAGCTTGTTACACTCGATATAATGAATGGGAGCGTAAAGCTGATTATAGGGAACATTTTCTGTCAGCTTAACCAGGAAATCCGCATTCTGCCCGTTGACGGAATATACACGGATCATGTCCAGCTCATGAATGTCATTTTCCTCTGCCTGCTCTTTATTCATGAAAAGGTAGGCCTTCTTGACGCTGACATCTTCCACGAACTTAACTTCCTTGGTCCGGCTCTGAGTATGCCACTGGCCCACGCTGCCTCTTCCCGTATTAAATACAAGCGGGAACTCTTCATTGGGTACGTAGGGATTGGGCAGAGGCTCTTCAAAGTGGAAGCGGGCCCTGCCGTCAGGTGTAAAGAAAACGCCGTCCTCGTAAAGACGTCTCTGGTCATCCGCAAATTCTGCTTCCCTGCCTTCCGGATACGGCCACTGGCGACCTTTGGAATCAGTCAGGTCATCCCACTTAACGCCGGAGAAGTCACAGGGTTTTCCTCTGGAAATCTCCCGCAGCATGTCGAAACACTGCTCAGGAGTCTCCCAGCGCTCGATGGCCTTACCCATGCCAAGGGCTTTTGCCACACCCAGGATACACTCGTAATCGGAGATCTCGTTCTTTCCGCGCTCCAGCACGGGACGCATAGCCGACATACGGCGCTCCAGATTGATGTAGGTGCCGGCCTTCTTAATACCCGGAACTACCGGGAAGTAAACGGTGGCGTCTTCCGCGCTTTCAATATTGTCATAAATATCCTGCACTACGAAAAGCTCCAGCTTCTTTGCCGCCTCTGCAAATGTCTCATTGTTGGTCCAGCTGTGACGCGGATTTGTGCAGAGAATCCAGAGACCTTTGATAGCGCCTTCATTAATTCCTTCGATAATCCTGTTGTAAGGAATGGTAGGCTTTTTAGCAATCAGGTCTTCATCGATTCCGATGATGTCAGCCAGCCGTTTCCTCTCTGCCGGATCCGCGAAATCCCCGCCCCCGTGCAGGCAGGTGGTGTTGGAGAACACACGGGATCCCATGGCGTTGCACTGGCCGGTGATTGAGTTGCCGCCGGTTCCGGGTTTTCCTACATTTCCCGTCATCAGGGCAAGATTCATAATGGACTGGGCAGTACGGACCGCCTCGTATCCCTGGTTGACGCCCATGGTCCACCAGAAAGATACAGCTTTTCCATTGTGAATAAGGCCGGCAAGTTCCAGGATCTGATCTCTGCTTAAGCCTGTTACTTCCACACATTTATCCACGGTATAGTCTTTCACAAATGCGGCAAAATCCTCATAGCCGCTGGTACTCTTTTCGATAAATGCATGATCTACCCAGTCATTCTCCACCAGGATATTGGCGATGGTGTAGAAAAGTACAAGATCTGTCCTGGGCTTAAGTCCGTACCAGTAATCCGCGTTCATGGCTGTCTCTGACCTTCTCGGATCGATCACGACGATCTTGTGCCCGGGCACCTTGTTGTTGCGTACCCTGCCCCAAACGATGGGATGGGCCACTACCGGATTTGCACCGATAAAAATAATGGTGTCCGACAGCTCCAGGTCCTGCAGTGTGTAACCCGGTGCATCGAAACCAAGTGTCTGCTTGTGAGCCACGGCCGCCGTAGCCATGCAAAGACGTGTATTGCCGTCTACATTGGTCTGCAGATAGTTCCGCATCACATGACCGAAAATGGCAAACTCCTCCAGGGTCAGCTGGCCTGTACTGATACCTGCCACACTCTCCCTTCCATACTTTTCCTGCAATTCTTTCAGCTTTCCTGCTACATGGGCAAATCCCTCATCCCACGAGACTTCCTTCATGCTGCCGTCCGCCTGGCGGATCTTGGGCAGGGCATCCGGCTTGACTGTCGTCTGCTGCTTGGAAAGGGAAAGGCCCTTGATGCAGCTGAATCCGTCATTGACCGGGTAGCCTTTGGTAGGAACGGTTTTCACAATCTTCCCGTCCTCTACATAGAAGTCAAGATTACAGTCGATCGCGCAGAAATTGCAGGTCGATTGCACTTTTTTCATACCCTTTATACCTCCATGATACTAAACTGACCGCGTATCAGATAAAAAAGATGCGCGGTCAGTCCCCCTTAAATGTCTGTATATGTATTATACCATTTTCCGATATGGTCTGGAAAGTATAAACTTATCTATTATTTCCCAGTTACCTTTGTTTACCCAGAACGTCCCAGGCTGTCAGCATGCCGATCACGTCCTCTTCGGGTCTGCCCGTGTGGGTCAGAAAGGCGACGGCAATC
>CACZQE010000208.1 GCA_902783205.1 uncultured Lachnospiraceae bacterium
GACCCGTATCGTAACCTCCATCGTGAGAGTAAACGACGGAAACCTGGCTGCCGTATCCTGCAAGACAGCAGATGATATCCCGAAGGGGAAGATCTTCGACATCCTTGCCGAGATCAAGCCGCTGGTTGTGGACGCTCCGGTCAAGATCGGGGACGTTCTCATCCATGACGTGGCAGGGACCGGCGTGGATATCGTTGCCACCAAGAACATCACCAAGGTTTCCTGATATAACATCAGAGAAGGATATTAAAGATTTGATAAAGGCTCCCGCTCAGGCGGGAGCCTTTTCTTAAGCCTTTCTTTATATGATTACGGAAAAAATCTTCTTGTAAAAGCATGGTATTGGCACTATAATATGGACATAGAAACGCTTTGAAACGTATAATGTATTAAAGATCCCGGCTGAGGGATTACGGAGGTTTTTTATGAAGATCATTATGTTAGGCGCTCCCGGCGCAGGAAAGGGAACACAGGCCAAAATGCTGGCGGACCGTTACAGTATTCCGCATATTTCCACAGGAGATATCTTCAGGGCAAATCTCAAAAACAATACCCCCCTGGGACAGAAGGCAAAGGCTTACATGGATGCCGGACAGCTTGTTCCGGATGAACTGGTTGTGGACCTGGTCATTGACCGGATCAAGGATGCCGACTGCATGAAAGGTTTCATCTTTGACGGATTCCCACGTACCATTCCCCAGGCTGAAGCGTTGACAAAGGCCCTCAATAATCAGAACGAGAAGATCGACTATGCCATCGAGATCGCCGTTCCCGATGAGAACATTATCAGAAGAATGTCCGGAAGAAGAGCTTGTCTTGGATGCGGTGCCACCTATCATGAAAAATACAATCCGCCCAAGGTTCCGGGAATCTGCGACAAGTGCCACAGCAAACTTGTGCTGAGGGATGATGACAAGCCGGAGACAGTGAAGGAAAGATTGCAGGTATATCATGATCAGACACAGCCTCTGATTGATTTTTATGCGGCATTGGGCGCTCATGTTGCCATCGACGGAACCAGGGATATCGACGTGATCTTTGACGAAATCTGCCGTCTGCTGGATAAATAGGTACGGACCGGCGGTCGGAAGGCCATAAGGATGAGCAGACATCTGACCCACACCTTCGGGTGTGGGTCTTTTTTTCAGAAAGAGAAGAAAATATTACTTGTAACGGAGAAAAAATATGATAATATATAAATTAGGTTATTTTGCGATATCCTTAGCCGGACATGACAAAGGACGTATCTATATGATCGTCAGTGAGGACGGCGACATGCTGGGTCTGTGTGACGGAAGCTACCGTCCCATGAACAATCTTAAGTACAAGAAGAAAAAACATGTACAGATGATGCGGTCGGAGAAGACGGCGGAAGCCTTTTCCGAGCTGATGAGATCCGGTGATGCCGACCTGGCTGTCAGAATGGCGATCAGTGATCTGAAAAAAGAGCGAGAAAGGAATCAGAAGGAGGAATAGTATGTCAAAGGCAGATGTTATTGAAGTAGAAGGTAAGGTATTGGAGAAACTGCCCAATGCCATGTTTAAGGTGGAGCTGGAGAACGGTCATCAGGTTCTTGGGCATATCAGCGGAAAACTCCGCATGAACTTTATCAAGATCCTTCCCGGTGACAAGGTGACCATCGAGCTGTCCCCCTATGATCTGACCAAGGGAAGAATTATCTGGAGAGATAAATAAGGTCAGCAGCCTTCTGACGATTTATCTGTTTTGATGTATTTTACTATAATATATTATCAGGAAGCAGTATCCTTAAGCCCATTCTGACGGCGCTTAAGGATATTTCTTACTGCCCTGAAAAGTATTGTATGAAAGTGACACAAAGAGGAAGTCAAATTCCCCCAACTTTGTTATTTTCGTACTTGCTTTTACAGATAAACGATGTTATAATTGATGGCGAACGTTTTGGAAAGGAGAAAAAATCGTGAAGGTTAGAGCATCAGTAAAGCCCATCTGCGAGAAGTGCAAAGTCATTCGTCGTAAGGGCTCCATCAGAATCATTTGCGAAAATCCAAAACATAAACAAAGACAGGGATAATACTCCGATCTTTGTGATGAGAGAATACCTGTTTATGTTGTGTCATTGGTTGCATATCTGGTAGGCACAGATATGTACACGAAGTTGCCACCGTCATGGCAATTATTTATTTGAAAGCGGCTGCGATGGACCTGAGCGTCCATTGATTTTCTTTTTTGAGGCGGAGAGATCTTCTTTCGGCCTTATCTGTGTGAGCAGAATTTGCTCATATTTAGTAAGTATTGGAGAACATCTGATCTGAGACACGCTAGTCATTTCACCGTACTGCGGTAGCGATGGATCTGTCAGATGCATTAATTAGCGGAGGTGCGCACATGGCTCGTATTTCAGGTGTTGATTTACCTAGAGAAAAACGTGTAGAAATCGGTCTTACTTATATTTA
>CACZQE010000209.1 GCA_902783205.1 uncultured Lachnospiraceae bacterium
AGGAGGATTAAAAAGTATGTCAAAGTCAGATGTTATCGAAGTAGAAGGTAAAGTTGTCGAGAAGCTCCCGAACGCCACCTTTAAGGTAGAACTTGAGAATGGCCATCAGGTGCTTGGACACATCAGCGGAAAGCTGCGCATGAACTTTATTAAGATCCTGCCGGGCGACCGTGTTACCATCGAGCTTTCACCCTATGATTTGACAAAAGGCAGAATTATCTGGAGAGATAAGTAAGAACAGTCCGTGCGACTTGTAAAGATTCACGGGAAAACAAAGGGCATACTGTGCCCTTTTTGATGAATTTTTCTCTTGCTTTTGATTTTTCCGGATGGTATAATAGATTCCGAGTGTTTTTGGAAAGGAGAGATTATCGTGAAGGTTAGAGCATCCGTAAAGCCGATTTGCGAGAAATGTAAGATCATTAAACGCAAGGGCGCTATCAGAATCATTTGCGAAAATCCAAAACATAAACAGAGACAGGGATAAGTAATCTCTGATTTGTTTTATGATTGGTGTGATATCCTGTCGGCCATCCCGGATGGCCTATTATAATTAGCGGACAAAAGGTGCCTGCGGATATCATCGATTATATTGCCTCCGTCATGGCAATAACTTTTTAAAAGCGGCTGAGGTGAGCGGATCTGGCTCACCGTATCATCATGTAATTTTTGAGAAAACCAGTTCCGGTTTGAGACACGCTAGTCATTTCACCGTACTGCGGTAGCGATGGATTTTTCCGGAAAGTATTAATGGAGGTGCCACATGGCTCGTATTTCAGGTGTTGATTTACCTAGAGACAAACGTGTAGAGATTGGGCTTACATACATCTACGGCATTGGCAGGACCAGTGCTTCCAAGATCGTTGAAGCTGCTAACGTGAATCCCGACACACGTGTTCGTGATCTGACTGACGATGAGGTTCGTCGTATCGCAGAGATCATTAATAATGATTACCAGGTAGAGGGTGATCTTCGTCGTGAGATCGCTATGAATATCAAGCGTCTGCAGGAGATCGGATGCTACAGAGGAATCCGTCACAGAAAAGGACTCCCTGTTCGCGGTCAGAAGACTAAGACGAATGCAAGAACACGTAAAGGACCCAGAAAGACAGTTGCTAATAAGAAGAAATAAGTCTATTTCGTAAATATTTGATTTTAGATTGATCCTATAGGAGGGAATCATCAATGGCAAAAAGAACCGGAAGAAAGGTGACTAAAAAGCGTGTGAAGAAGAATGTCCAGAACGGACAGGCACATATCCAGTCATCCTTTAATAATACAATCGTAACATTAACGGACTCTGAAGGAAATGCACTCTCCTGGGCAAGCGCAGGCGAGATGGGATTCAGAGGATCCAAGAAGTCCACACCTTATGCTGCACAGATGGCAGCAGAGACAGCAGCAAAGGCTGCCCTCGTTCATGGTTTGAAGACTGTTGAGGTAATGGTTAAGGGACCGGGCTCAGGTCGTGAAGCAGCAATCCGTGCACTTCAGGCATGCGGTCTTGAGGTAACAAGCATCAAGGATGTTACTCCTGTACCTCACAATGGTTGTCGCCCGCCGAAGAGAAGAAGAGTCTGATAGAGGAGGTATGGAATAATGGCAGTTGATAGAACTCCGATCCTGAAAAGATGCAGATCTTTAGAGTTAGATCCGATCTATTTAGGTGTGAATAAAACATCCAAGAGACAGTCCAGAAACAACAGAAGAAAGGTCAGCGAGTACGGCCTTCAGCTTCGTGAAAAGCAGAAAGCTAAATTCATCTATGGCGTTCTGGAGAAACCCTTCAGAAATTACTATGCCAAAGCTGAGCAGATGAAGGGCCTTACCGGCCAGAACCTTATGGTTCTCCTTGAGACCAGACTGGACAACATCGTTTTCCGCATGGGATTCGCAAGAACCAGAAAAGAAGCAAGACAGATCGTCGGACATAAGCATGTGCTGGTGAACGGAAAGTGCGTTAACATTCCGTCCTACAGAGTGAATGCAGGCGATGTGATCGAGATCAAAGAGAACAAGAAATCTATGCAGAGATATAAAGATATTGCTGAGGTTACCGGAAGTACTTTAGTACCTGCATGGCTGAATGCGGACATCGAAGAGTTTAAGGGAACCGTAACAGAACTTCCTGCAAGAGAGATGATCGATGTTCCTGTTAACGAGACACTTATCGTCGAGTTATATTCTAAATAATGCGATCTGACGATTGAATGCCCACATTTTACGCGGGCATTCAATTGTGGTCTATGGAAGCTGTTAGATTTGGAAGTGATTTTCCGTTTTTTTCCTAAAGGAGGTCCGATTCTTGTTTGAATTCGAAAAGCCGAAAATTGAAATAGTAGAAGTTCCGGATACTGATAAAAGTAAATATGGTCGATTTGTGGTGGAACCCTTAGAGAGGGGATACGGCACAACTTTAGGTAATTCCTTAAGAAGAATCATGTTATCTTCCTTACCGGGAACAGCTGTCAGCGCAGTGAAGATCAAAGGTGTCCTTCATGAGTTCAAGTCCATTCCGGGCGTGAAAGAGGACGTTACTGAGATCGTTATGAACATCAAGGAGCTGGCAATTAAAAACAACAGCTCTTCAAATGAGCCGAAGAGAGCTTTCATCGACGTCAGCGGAGAACGTGTCGTTACGGGCGCTGACATCCAGGTTGACAGCGATATCGAGATCATCAACCCGGATCAGGTGATCGCAACACTGAGCGGTGGCGCAGACTGTCATTTTGAGGCAGAGCTGACCATCACCAACGGCCGCGGATACGCAGGCGCTGACAAGAACAAGACAGACGAGCAGTCCATCGACGTAATCGCAATCGATTCTATCTACACTCCGATCGAGAGAGTGAACCTGACAGTTGAGAATACCCGTGTTGGCCAGATCACTGATTTTGATAAGCTGACACTTGACGTATACACCAACGGAACACTGGCACCGGATGAGGCAGTCAGCCTCGCAGCCAAGGTTCTCAGTGAGCATCTGGCTCTCTTTGTTGATCTTTCCGAGCATGCCCAGAAGGCAGTCGTCATCGTGGATGCAGCTCCGGATCCTGTAGATAAAGTACTTGAGATGAACATTGATGAACTGGAATTATCTGTTCGTTCTTATAACTGTCTGAAGAGAGCCGGCATCAACACTGTTGAGGAGCTGACCAACAAGACAGAAGAAGATATGATGAAGGTTCGTAACCTTGGACGCAAGTCCTTAGAAGAAGTATTATCGAAATTACATGAATTAGGCCTTGAACTTCGTTCAAGCGAAGCTTAATTCCGTAATATATATGATGACCCGCCCAGGCTGAAGGTGAAGTAAGCACGGCGAAAAATGTAAAGGAGGTCCATTATCATGGCAAAGTACAGAAAATTAGGAAGAACATCTGATCAGAGAAAAGCTCTCTTACGCAGCCAGGTAACTGCTCTGCTCTACCATGGAAAGATCCGTACCACAGAGGCAAAGGCAAAAGAGATCCGCAAGATCGCTGAAGGCCTTATTGCTCTTGGTGTAAAAGAGAGAGATAACTTTGAGGTTGTTAAGGTTCAGGCAAAGGTTGCCAGAAAAGACAAAGACGGCAAGCGCGTGAAAGAAGTAGTAGACGGCAAGAAGGTTACCGTATATGATACCATCGAAAAAGAGATCAAGAAAGATCTTCCGTCCAGACTTCATGCAAGACGTCAGATGTTAAAGGTTTTGTATCCTGTGACAGAAGTACCTGCAGAGGGTAAAGGCAGAAAAGCTGGAACCAAGAAGATTGACCTTGCTCAGAAGATCTTTGATGAGTACGCTCCGAAGTATGCAGGCCGCAACGGTGGTTATACAAGAATCGTTAAGATTGGCCAGCGTAAGGGCGATGCAGCTTTAGAAGTAATCATCGAGTTAGTTTAATCATTGCTTATTTTCAGGGAGATTGTAGATACAATCTCCCTTTTGCCATTTATCGGGAGGAACAGATATGGCCTGGATCGATGTGAAGAATCTGATCTCCAAGTACAAAAGATATTCCGGAGAGACCGGACAGATGGAGGAAAACACGGCTCTTGCCGATGTGTCTCTTTCCATTGAGAAGGGGGATTTTGTCGGCATCCTGGGTCGTAACGGGTCAGGCAAATCAACCCTTGCCAGACATCTGGCTGCCTTGTTGCTGCCCGGCCAGGGCCAGGTCTGGGTCGGCGGCCTTACCAGTTCAGATCCGGATTCGGTGGTGGCGATCCGGAAGATGGCCGGCATGATCTTTCAGAATCCGGACAACCAGATTATCGGAAACCTGGTGGAGGAAGATGTCGCTTTCGGTCCGGAGAATCTTGGCCTTCCGCCTGATGAGATCGACAGACGGATCACCCGGGTCCTGGAGACTACGGGTATGCAGGCCTACCGCCTTGCCAGCCCGACTGCCCTTTCCGGAGGCCAGAAGCAGAAGATCGCCATATCCGGCGTGCTGGCCATGGAGCCGGAGTGTATCATCTTTGACGAACCGACTGCCATGATCGACCCGGAAAGCAGGGATGAGCTGTTGAAAGCCGTCTATGAACTGAATAAAAAGAAGAAGATTACGATAATCTATATTACGCATTTTTTTGAAGAAGTGGAGAATGCAGATTACCTGTATCTTATGGATGA
>CACZQE010000210.1 GCA_902783205.1 uncultured Lachnospiraceae bacterium
ATCCTTGACGCCATCCGCAGACCGATTCCGGCCATGACTCTTGACGGAATCAAGAGAAGGACCCGGGCCGGCATGGGAAGATGCCAGGGCGGCTTCTGCGGTCCCAGAGTTGTTGCCATCCTCGAGGAAGAGCTGGGCATTTCCCCGCTGGACGTAACTAAGAGAGGAAGGGGTTCAAAGATTCTTTCCATGAGAGCAAAAGAGCTTGCACTGCAGGAAGGAGGCAGCCATGAAAAAATTAAGTTATGATATCGTGGTGATCGGCGGCGGTCCTGCCGGAATGGCAGCGGCTCTTTCGGCAAGAAAAGCCGGCGCGGAAAAGATTCTTATCTGTGAGAGAGGTTCCAAACTGGGCGGTATCCTGGAGCAGTGTATCCACAACGGTTTCGGTCTGGCCTATTTCAAAGAGGAACTGACAGGTCCGGAATACGCCACCAGATTCATCGAGCAGGTGGAGGCATCGGACATTGACTACAAGCTTAATACAATGGTTATTGACATCCTTCCCGACAAGAAGGTTGTAGCAGTTAATAACACCGACGGCCTCTTTGAGGTGGAGACCAAAGCGGTCATCCTGGCCATGGGCTGCCGTGAGAGGACCAGAGAGTCCATTACCATTCCGGGCTCTCGTCCTTCCGGTGTTATGACAGCCGGAACGGCACAGCGCTATGTAAATATCAACGGCTACCTTCCAGGCAAGGAGATCGTCATCCTCGGATCGGGCGACATCGGCCTGATCATGGCAAGAAGAATGACCCTTGAGGGAGCAAATGTAAAGGGCGTCCTGGAGGTAATGCCTTACTCGACAGGCCTTGTGAGAAACAAGGTGCAGTGTCTGGATGACTTCGGAATTCCGCTTTACTTAAGCCACACGGTTACAAAGATCCACGGCAAGGAGAGACTGACAGGCGTATCGATCGCCGAGGTGGACGAGAACCGCCGTCCCATTCCGGAGACAGAGATTTTTGTTCCCTGTGACACCCTCCTTCTTTCCGTAGGTCTGATTCCGGAGAACGAGCTGTCCAAGAAAGTGGGCGTCAAGCTCGACCCGGTAACAAGAGGCGCGGTAACGGACGAGAAGAGAAGGACCAGCGTAGAATGGGTATTTGCCTGCGGAAATGTACTTCATGTGCATGACCTGGTGGACAATGTGTCCCAGGAGGCAGAGCTGGCCGGCGAGGCGGCAGCAGGATACATTTTAGGAAAGTATCAGCCCAGAGAGACACCGATTGCCGTAAAGGCAGGCGAGAATATAGGATATGTGGTACCCCAGTCAATCGACTTTGATGACCCGTCACAGAAAGTGATCCGGCTCTTCATGCGTGTGAGAAGCCCGAAAGACAATGTGACGATGGTGATCCGTGACGGAGACGGCAATGTACTGGCATCCTTCAAGCGGGATATCGTGGCGCCCGGCGAGATGGAAGCACTGGCGCTTCCGGTCATGAAGCTGACGGATAATGTAAAAGAGATTACCGTTTCCTGTGAAGAGTAGGGGGTGTAAACATGGCTGAAGAAAAAATCATCTGTATCCGCTGCCCGAGAGGCTGCAGTATTACCTTGACCCATGAAGACGGCAACATCATCTCCGTAACAGGCAACAGCTGTCCCCGTGGAGATGATTACGCAAGAAGCGAATTCACCGCACCGGTAAGAACCTTTACTTCCACAGTAAAAGTGACCGGCGGGGAGTTTGCTCTGTGCCCGGTTAAGACAAAGGGTGAAATTCCCAAGAACATGATGACAACTCTGGCTAAGGAGTCCTGCCTTGTGGAGGTGGAGGCGCCTGTAAAGATCGGAGATGTGATCATAAGCAATATCTGTGACACGGGTGTGGATCTTATAGCGACCCGAAATGTAAAAAGCGTATGAGAAGGATTCTCTTTTTTGACATTGACGGCACTCTGGTGGACGACAGGACCCAGAAAGTCCCGGAAAGCGCCATAGAGGGCATGCTGAAGGCGCAGGAAAAAGGAAGTCTCCTCTTTGTGAATACGGGAAGGTGCAAAAGTTTCATTCCCGGATGTCTTTCCGAGATTCCTTTTGACGGTTACACCTACGCCTGCGGCGCCCACATAGAGTATAAGGAGAAGGTACTCTTTGAGGCTTTTGTGGCTGATAAGGATATAAGGCTGATCCGGGATGCCATGAAGGCGACCGGCCTGCAGGGGATTTTCCAGGGACCACGCTACTGTTATTTCGATCCGGATATAGTCCCTTATGACAATCTTGCCCGGTTTATGAAAATGTATGACAGGGACTACCATACAGAGCGCAGGAACATGTACGAAGAAAATATGGAGATCAATAAACTGGTTACATTCCGTGATGACAGCTGCGATTACGAAAAGTTTCTTTCGCTGACGCAGGATAAATACCAGCTGATCGACAACGGCGGGGGATTTACGGAAATTCTCCCCCTGCCTTATACAAAGGCCAGCTGCATGGATTATCTTCTGGACTATTTCAAGATCAGCCGGGACGAGTGCTATGTATTCGGGGACAGTCCCAATGACCTGCCCATGATGCTCAATACAAAAAACAGCATCTGTCTTGGCAACGGCTATGATTCCGTGAAGGAAATATCGGGATACGTGACGACAGCTATTGACGACGACGGCATTTATAACGCGCTGGTACATTACGGGATCATCTGAACCCGCCGGAAGTACCGGAATACAGCAGGATATGTGAGGACAAAATGATCAGATTATTTGTAACAGATTTGGACGGAACACTGATGCCGGAAGGGGGATCATCCATCGTGCCCCGGTATTTCCGGGTGATCACCGAACTGAAGGAGAAGGGGATGATCTTCGGAGCGGCCACCGGCAGACCCGTAAACAGCGTGGAGAAGGTCTTCGCGCCGATACGGGACGAGATCCTCTACATATCGGAAAACGGGGGGTATGTGCAATACGGCGGGGAGATCCTCTTAAAAGATCCCATGACCCTGGAGGACTCCCGCCGGATTGTCCGGGACACCCGGCTGGCGCCGGGCTGTTACGGGATTTATGATACAGGCACCATATCCTATTTTGAAAAGGGTGCGGAGGAGGCCTACCATGTGATGAAGGACGAGTTCCGCTTTGACAGTGAGATCATCGACGACCTTCTGACCCTGGAGGAACCCTGTATCAAGTTCACGGTCTACCGCAATGACGACGTGGAAGCGGTGTCCATGGAGCACCTTGGGCCCAGGTGGGCGGACAAAATGCAGATGGCATGCGCCGGCCATCGTTTTATGGACATGATGAAAAAGGGCGTGACAAAAGGAACGGCGCTGAAAAAAGTGCAGGAACATTTCGGAATCCTGCCAGAAGAAACTCTGGCCATCGGTGATAATATCAATGATCTGGAAATGCTTGACGTTGCAGGATACAGCATAGCCATCGGAAGTGCCAGAGATGAAGTAAAGGAGAAGGCTGACTACGTCACGGGCACCGCGTCGGAAGACGGTGTGCTCATGGTGCTGGAAGCCCTCCTTTCAGATATGGACAATGCAGACAGAGTACTGGAACAGTTTCGCAGAAAGAAGGGATAAGTTTTGTTTGAAGTATCATTGAAAGATCAGGTCTGCCTGATCACGGGTGCGACAAGAGGAATCGGAAAAGCGGTCGCCACAACTTTTGCCCAGGCGGAGGTAAAAGCACTTACCATCATTGACATCAACCGGGACGAAGCTGCAGAAGAGACGATCCGGGAGCTTGAAGACAAGGGGGTTATCGTAGATTTCATACAGGGGGATGCTTCCTCTGAGGAAGTGATCACAGGAGCCGTGGATCTTATGGTCGAGAAGTACGGCAAGATTGACATTCTGGTCAATGTGGCCGGTGTCTCCTATATGACAGACCTTGACACAACGACTGCCGAGCAGTGGGACCGCGTATTGAGGATCAACCTTAAATCAGTATTCCTGACCATGAAATACTGTACACCGGTCATGAAGAAACAGGGATACGGAAGTATCGTAAACTTCTCCTCCATCGCCGGCATTACCGGCGGAAGTACGGGACCGGATTACGGCGCTTCCAAGGCAGGTATCATTGCCCTGACCAAGTTCTCGGCAAAGAAACTGGGACCCTTTAACATCCGTGTGAATGCGGTTGCGCCGGGAACGATCGCGACAGACATGATCAAGCGTAATTACTCAACATTTACGCCGGAGCAGTATAAAAAGAAAATGGCAACCATCCCCATGCAGAGGATGGGAGATCCCGAGGAGGTCGGAAAGGCAGTCCTCTTCCTGGCATCCGACATGGGAAGTTACATCAGCGGAGAGATCCTGGATGTAACCGGCGCCAGAATGAGCTGACCGGACGCATGTGAAACGAACACATTTTAAAGATAAATCTATACATGTATTAAAATGAAAGGAGCAGCAATGGGAAAGTATTATATTGGCTTTGATGCCGGAACACAGAGTGTTAAAGTAGTTCTTTACAACCTGGAACTTGAGTGCATTGCGGAGACCAGTTATCCTACATTTTTTGAATATCCGCAGCCCGGCTGGGTTCAGATGGATGCTGAAAAATATTACGAAGCAGTCAAGATGGGAATCCGTGATGTTGTCAGCATTGCCAAAGAGAAGGGTATCGATCCCGGTGAGATCCGGGCTATCTTCGGTGACGGTATTATCTGCGGTATCTGCGGTGTAAATGCCGAGGGTAAATCAATTACTCCTTATATTATATATATTGACTCCAGAACCACTGACGATGTGGCGGCACTTACGGCAGAAGGACATACCATCTGGAAAGAAGAAAGCGGAAATCCGGTGCCTAATGTTATGTTCCCGGCTATGTTTGCAAGATGGTTCCTCAAAAATGATGAGAATTTCCAAAAAGACGGCGTGAAGTTCATGCACAATGCTCCTTACTGCCTCTTAAATCTGGCCGGCCTTAAAGGAGAAGATGCTTTCATTGACTGGGGCGCAATGAGCGGCTGGGGACTCGGATTTGATATTTACAAGAAAGAATGGTCCGACAAGCAGCTGGAAATTCTGGGAATCGACAGGAAGTACATGCCCAAAATCGTAAAACCCTGGGATATCATCGGCGGCCTCAATGAAGATGATGCTGCTTTCACAGGACTTCCCGCAGGAACACCGATCTGCGGCGGCGCAGGTGATACCATGCAGTCCATGATCGGAGCAGGTCTTACAGGCCCCAATATGGCGGCTGACGTTGCCGGTACGGCAGCTATGTTCTGCCTGTCCACGGAGAAGATCATGCCTGAGCTGTCCAGACCGGAGACAGGACTGATCTTCAATTCAGGAACCATGAAGGATACCTATTTCTACTGGGGTATTGTACGTACAGGCGGTATGGCCCTGCGCTGGTACCGTGATAATGTATGTGACAAGGTGGATGACGCTGCATATTACGATGAGCTTTCGGAGAGGGCAAAAGAGGTACCGGCAGGATCAAACGGCGTACTCTTCCTTCCCTA
>CACZQE010000211.1 GCA_902783205.1 uncultured Lachnospiraceae bacterium
CCCTCCAGCATCCTGCTTATGTCCGATCCGGAACTGGGTGAAGAGGAAGCTGATGCCCGTTCCCTCATGCTGCAGCTGCAGCTTAACGACATTGCCGAAAAGCTCGGAGTTGATATACCCCTGATCATCGAGATGAACAACACCCGCAACCAGCGCCTGTCACAGATGATGCGGGCAACAGACTTTGTAGTCAGCAGTAATATCACTGCCAAAATGATGGCTCAGATTGCAGAACAACGCTACAACAAAGAAATTCTTAAAGATCTTCTTTCTGACGGAGGGTCAACCATCTATATGAAGAACATCACCCGCTATATCAGCCCTGAGAAGCCGGCGGATTTCTATACACTGGGAGCGTCAGCAGCCCGTTATGGCGAAGTTGCCATTGGCTACAAAAAATTCTCGGAAGACGGAACATTTAACATAGAAATAAACCCGTCAAAGCTTGAGGAAATAAGCTTCCATGCCCAGGACGACCTGATTGTCATCGCCAGGGGCTGAGCCTCTTTTCAGGGATGAAATATTATCAGATTCATGGATTAATCAATGCCTTTATGATATAAATGATTAATAAAGGAGAAATTCCACTGCGGTGACCGCTATGGCATGGACTATGATTCGGGAGGTGCTCTGTGAAGAAAAAGACAGATAAAAAAGAACTGTTTCATGAACTTTTTAAAATGATTGCTTTCTGGGCAGTCGTGTTTGCCCTTTACAAGGCTGCAGGATTTGTGCACGGCCACATGCTGCACCGGATTTATAAAAAGGCAGACGCCCGGGCCATGCAGGAAATACTGGCCAGGGACTGGGGTCCGGAAGGAAATTCAGTAGATGAGCGCCTTTATGAACTTGACTGGCCTGAAAAAACTGAGCCCTATGTTGTTGTTCTGCTCGATGAACTGTCTTATGCATATAAGCCTGAAAACTGGACGGTCATTGCCTGTTCCGGCAAAAAGGACCTGTCAGATATAAAAACAGTAGTCTTCTGCAGATATTATACGAAAACTGCCGGATACGGCAGCTCACCTTCTCAGGACAGAAGCAGCTCTACGGGAAGCAGCCAGTTTGTGAAAATAAGCTATGTGAACGCGGATTTCCACAGGCAGTATTACTGGGAAGAGATTGGAAAGGAATTGCCGGGCCGGGCTTCCAGGACACCTCATTATAAAGTTTCAAGGAACAAGCTGCTTTCACATATAAAAAAGCGTCTGAAAAAGGGTCCTGAAGGAGAATGATTCTCCTGTTTCCGCTCTCTTTTATTTGAAAATGTATAGTGAATGATGTATAATCAGCTTACAACGTGTAGCACTGCAACTGCGTAAATCCAGTTGTTACTGCACGTTGTTTTTTTATTCGCAATAAGGAGGTAAACAGATACGAAAGAGATTTTTAAAAGAATAAGTGTAAGGAAGTATACGGACCAGGCGGTAGAGCCGGAGAAAATTAAGGCAATTCTGAAGGCTGCCATGCAGGCCCCGTCTGCGGGCGACCAGCAGCCCTGGGAATTCTATGTTGTTACAGACCCCGGGACGATCGCAAGACTCGCAAAAGCCAGCCCTTACGGCGGATGCACGGCCAACGCAAAAACAGTAATCGTTCCCTGCTACCGGACTGAAGGTATATGGTTTCCGGAATATGCCCAGATCGATCTGTCAATTGCCTGTGAGAATCTCTGGCTTGAGACTACATCCCAGGGTCTTGGAACGGTCATGCTCGGGATAGCGCCTCTTGAAGACCGTATGACAGCTGTTGAGGGAATCCTGAATTTACCGGCATCCCTCAAACCTTTCGCTATATTCCCCATCGGATATCCTGCAGAATCCAGAGACCAGAATAACCGTTTTGACGAAGCAAGAATTCATTATGTATAAAATAATCCCCGGATAATATCCGGGGATTCAGACTGTAGACAAAGTCCACAATCCCCGGATGATTCCGGGGATTTTAATTTAAATAAAATGATGGCGGTCTATAAAGGATTTTGTCTCCCCGGCGATTACCTCTCTCAGAGCGATGAGGGCGATGAGGTTGGGGAGAGCCATGAGGGCATTAAAGATGTCAGCGATGTTCCATACGGCTTCTACTGTCATATAAGGGCCGATGAATACGGCAAGGATGTAGAGCCAGCGGTAGGCATTAACTGCGGTCTTGTTTCTGTTGGAAAGGTATTCCAGGCAGCGTTCTCCGTAATAATTCCATCCCAGGATGGTGGTGAATGCAAAGAAGACAAGACAGATCATAAGTACAAAGGAAGCTACGGATGGCGGGAAGGGCAGGCCTTTTTGGAAGGCATCCATAGTAATTTGCACGCCTTCAAGCCCTGTATTCCAACTTCCTGCCATGACGATGCTCAGGCC
>CACZQE010000212.1 GCA_902783205.1 uncultured Lachnospiraceae bacterium
GGAGCCCTGGAGTATATCCGTTTCATGAATAAAGGCCTCCAGGAGATGCATCCTGATGTCATGCTGATCGCAGAGGATTCCACCAGTTTTCCCAAGGTAACGGTACCGGTAGAATACGGCGGTCTGGGATTTGATTACAAGTGGGATATGGGATGGATGAATGATACTCTTGATTACTTCCGCACTCATCCCTTTGACAGAAAGTTCCACTATCATAAGCTGACCTTCTCTATGATGTATTTCTATAATGAGAAGTACCTGCTTCCTTTCTCTCATGACGAAGTGGTACACGGAAAGGCGACCATTCTCCAGAAAATGTGGGGGGACTATGACTATAAGTTCCAGCAGGCCAAGACCCTCTACACATATATGTACACACATCCGGGCAAAAAGCTGAATTTTATGGGAAATGAAATCGGCCAGTTCCGGGAGTGGGACGAAAAAAGGGAATGCGACTGGATGCTGCTGGATTATCCCAAGCACAGAGCCTTTGCCTCTTTCATGAAGCAGCTGAATCATCTCTATATCAGTGAACCGGCTTTCTATGCAGGTGAATATGACAGGGAAAGCTTCCGCTGGTTGGAAGTGGAGGCTGTGGAAGAAAGAGTCTACATTTACGAACGAATGCACGGAGACGACCGTTTTATTGTGGTACTGAATATGAGCGACCAGCAGTATGACGGATTTGAGTTCGGCTACGATCAGAAGGCAGTGCTCCTTGAAGTGCTTTCCGGTGAGAGAAAAACTTTCGAAGGTTATTATGACGGACCGTCGGATGACATTCCCACACTGGACCAGGGCTATAAGTGGTGGCCGAAAAAGTTCCGGATTACCATTCCCGCTCTCGCGGCGATCATCTACCGGGTGAAAGTGCTTCCGGAAGATGAGGCCCCTGAGGAACAGGAACCGGAAAAAAGAAGGTAAACTGACTGATCATGAAATTAGATGTCAAGCTTGATGTATTTGAAGGTCCTCTGGATCTTCTTTTACATTTGATAGAAAAAAACAAGGTAAATATATATGATATTCCCATCGTGGAGATCACGGACCAGTACATGGAGTATGTGAGGGAACTGGGTACAGTGGCCTCCATGGATGTTCTGAGTGAGTTCCTGGTAATGGCGGCTACCCTGATCCGTATTAAATCCAGAATGCTCCTGCCAAAGGAGGAGAAAGAAGAGGAGGAGGATCCCAGGGAGGAACTTGTACGGCGCCTTATGGAGTACAAGATGTTCAAATATGCTGCCGGAGAACTCAAGGATCTGGGCGTGGATGCCTCCCGCAAGTATTTCAGGGAGGAATCGGTGCCGGAGGAAATCCGGGCCTATGAAGAGCCGGTCATCGTGGAGGATATCGTCGCTGACACAACCCTGGTCCGTCTTCATGACGTTTTCCGTATGGTAATGCGGAGGAAAAAGGACAGGGTTGATACAAAAAGAAGCCGCTTCGGCAATGTGAAAAAAGAGCGGTACCGGGTGGAAGACTGCATGGAATCGATCCGGGGCCGGATCAGCGGCATGAGCCGGATCAATTTCCGGACACTGCTGGATATTGCCCCTGACAGGGAAATGGTGGTGGTGACCTTTCTTGCCGTTCTGGAGATGATGAAAACCGGTGAGATTCTGGTGACCCAGGAAGATAATTTCGGCGAGATCTATCTGGACGCAGCCGCAAAAGAATAGGATGGAAGTCATGGAAAACAATAACAAAATCAAGGGAATCGTAGAAGCAATCCTGTTCGCGGCAGGAGGCAGTGTGCCGGTCAGCCAGCTCTGTGAGGCGCTGGAACTGAGCCCCATCGAGATGGAGGCCTGCCTGGTGGATATGGACCGGGACTATGCCCGTGACGACCGGGGTATCTGCCTGATCCGGCTGGAGGACGAATGCCAGCTGACTACCAAAACGGATGCCTACGAATACATCCGCCGCATCGTCAGCCAGCCAAAGAAAAGGTCTCTGACAGATGTGCTGATGGAAACACTCTCCATCATTGCCTATAAACAGCCTGTCACAAAGCAGGAAGTGGAAGCGATCCGCGGGGTCAGAAGTGATTTCGCGATCAATAAGCTGATTGAATATCAGCTGGTACAGGAACTGGGAAGACTGGACACAGTGGGTCATCCCATTGTTTTCGGAACCACACAGGAGTTTCTCCGGGCATTTGGCGTTGATTCCATCGACGACCTGCCGGATATTGACGAAGTGACCCGGCAGACCTTCTTTGACGAGGCGGAAAGCGAACTTAGCGAAGATGAGGAAATGCCGGTATAGGAAGACTTGCCGGAAATTCTTTGAAAAACAAAAATAACAAATCTGATCAGATCTGATCAATCTGAAAAAGGGCTGCATCGGCAGCCCTTTTTTATGACAATATATAGACCCTGAAATGTCCTACAGTTCGGAATAACCGTAACCGTTGACCAGAGCATCAATTTTCTGGCCGTTCTTGCAGTAAGGACATTCATGCTTGCTGTAGGTGTGATAGGAAGGAATATCCTGGGTGGTAAAGAGTGAATTTACCGGAATCCCGCCGTACTCATCAATGGCGCTGAAGATAGATGAAATGCCCTGCAGCTTGCCGCCGTAGAACTCTATACACTCCCAGCTGCGGTTGATGGTAATACCGGTGGTGATGGAAGCCATCAGGATGATAATGTTCCTGTCCTTGATCATAGGCTGGATATTCTTGCGGAAGAACATCTGGCCGTCCGTGTCAATCTCCGGAGTTACAATGTAAATTGACTTGTGGCGGTTGTAGGAAAAGAAGCCCTTCTCTGTGAGCTTTTCAGCCAGGAATGCACCTATGACTTCTGTTCCGTCAAGACAGACGATGGTATCGACGACGGTGCTGTGCTTGTAAAGCGGCACAAGAGACTCAGCAGCTTCGAGCGCATTGGACTGTCTGATCTTTAAAGTAGTCATATCAAGGAAATAGTTGACATGAGAGTTCCTGGTTGCAAAGTGTCCCGGGTAAACCGAGAGACTCAGATTACAGTTTCTGGAACGAAAAGATATTTTACGATTTTCCATCGAACCCCTCCTTTAAGATTGCTGATCGGACTCTGAAACATAGACTTCTTTCTATTCAAATTATACAATATTTTCCATGAAAAAGAAAGAAAGAAATGTTTCCGTTTCATTTCATTTCACCTCTTTTTCTCTGTCATTTGAAAGAAGATAGAAGGAGTGGGATAAGTTTTTTCGATTCGTATCACATATAAACCACTGACTTATGTAATGTTAAAAAATAATCAATGCAAGTCCGCCAGGGAAGAAGGGAATTCCATGAAAAAATCTGATATTTTTCTCTTTTGCACAGAATGAGCAGGTGATAATTGTTGAAAATTTTTTCCTTCTTTTTATATTCCCGGGCAGGTGGTAGATTATTAGAAAACAGGTACAGATTATTATGTTAAATGAATAACAAAAAATCCTTGCTTTTGTATATGCTTTTTGCTATCATTATGCTGATAAAATTTTGAAAGAATTATCATTTGAGATATTTTCTTCTATTAAGAGGAGGAGTGAGAGAAGATATGAGTCATTCTAAAATGAGTGCCAGAGAGAGGATAGACTATCTTCTGGATGACCGTACTTTTGTTGAGCTCGGCAGCTATATCAGCGCCCGGAATACAGATTTCAACCTGGGTGCCAGGAAGGTGCAGGGTGACGGTGTCATCACAGGTTATGGCATCATGGGAGACAGGATGGTCTACCTTTACAGCCAGGATGCTTCGGCTCTGGGCGGATCAGTCGGTGAAATGCATGCCAGAAAGATTTCCGCCCTTTATGATATGGCCATGAAGACCGGAGCGCCGGTCATCGGTATGATCGACTGTGCAGGTCTGCGTCTGCAGGAAGCCTTTGACGGTCTGGCGGCATTCGGAGAGATTTTTAAGAAACAGGTACAGGCATCGGGTATGATTCCCCAGATCAGCGCCGTTTTCGGCATGTGCGGGGGCGGCAGCGCCGTCATGACCGGCCTTTCCGATTTTACCCTGATGGAAAAAGAAAACGCCAGCCTTTTTGTTAACAGCCCCAATGCCCTTGACGGAAATTCCGAGGACAAAGAGAATACGGCAGCAAGCGCATATCAGGCTGAGAAGGCAGGCAATGTGGATTTTGTCTGCGACAGTGAAACGGAGCTTTTGGATACCCTTCGCCGTCTGATGGCATTTCTTCCTTCCGACTATGAGTCAGAAGATGCCTATGATGACTGTGAGGACGATCTGAACCGGATCATTCCGGTTACGACGGAGATGGCCGAGGACCCGGCTGCTCTCTTAAAAGCGGTTTCCGACGGAAACAGTTTTCTTGAAACAAAAAGCATGTATGCCGGGGAAATGGTCACCGGATTCATGCGTTTAAACGGTGAGACAGTAGGTGTGGCTGCCAACAGGGGCCTGGGAGAAGATCTTTCCCTGACTGTCCGGGGCCTGGAGAAGGCTGCGGGCCTGATCCGCTTCTGTGACGCTTTTTCCATTCCGGTCCTTACTGTGACCAATACGATGGGACTTAAAGCAAATGCCCATGAGGAGAGAAGGATGGTTTCCGCCCTTTCCCGCTTTACCAAAGAAATCGCCGGAGCGACAGTCCCCAGGATCAACCTGATTACCGGCAGATGTTACGGAACCGCCGGTCTTGTGATGAATTCCAAATCCCTGGGCGCCGACTTTGTCCTTGCCTGGCCGCAGGCCAGCGTAGGCATGATGGATCCTGTACAGGCCATCCGCATTATTTACGCGGATGAGATTGAAAGCGGTGAGGGCAAAGTGACCCTGATTGCCGAGAAAACACAGGAGTATGAGGAAATGCAGAGCAGTGCTTTGGCTGCTGCCGGCCGTGGTTACATCGACGATATTATTGAACCGGACGCAACAAGAAAGCGGCTGATCGCCGCATTTGAAATGCTGTTCGGGAAGAAGGAAGATGCACCGGCTAAGAAGCACAGCGCTATTTAATAGAGAGGTGATTTTCAGGAATGGATTATTTTGAAGCTCTGGTTCATACCCTGATCGGTATGGGCATGGTTTTTGTAGTGCTGACCTTCATCTCTTTGATCATTTCACTTTTCGTATACCTTTCCCGGGTACAGCGGGCCTGGTCCCGGTTCGGACGCCGGCTGAAGGAAACCTTCCAGAGCAGAAGGAAACGGGAGCAGCGGATGGTTTCGAGGATTTTCAAAAGACCTCCCCTGCCTGAATCGGAAAGGAAACGGGAAAAGAGAAAGAACAAAACTGAGACTGTGAAGCCCGACAGCGCCCTGATCGCAGTGATCATGGCGGCAATTGTTGCTTCTGAAGGCGGCGCGGTGAGCGCGGACCGCCTGGTCGTACGTAAGATTAAGAGAGTTCGAAGAAGATAGAAGACGGAGGAAGGTTATGAAGAATTACAGAATTACAGTAAATGGTGTGGAATATGAAGTATCCGTTGAAGAGCTGGGCGCAGATGCCGTTCAGTCAGCTCCGGCGGCAGCGCCGGCTGCAGCAAAGCCTGCGGCACCGGCACCGGCAGCATCCGGAAATGCAGGAAGTATTAAGATTACGGCTCCTATGCCCGGCAAGATCCTTGCCATTAAATATAATGTCGGAGATCCTGTAAAGAAGGGAGACTCCGTGGTAGTACTTGAGGCCATGAAGATGGAAAATGAAATCTTCGCGGGAGAAGACGGTACAGTTGCCAGCATCGAAATATCAGTCGGTGACATGGTAGAAAGCGGCGCAGTTCTCATTACAATGAACTGAGCCTGATCGGATTGGAGGAATATCATTGAGTGGTTTTGGTGAAACATTAATCAATCTTGCAAATCAGACCGGATTTGCTTCCCTCACTCCCGGAAACTATGTCATGATACTGGTTGCCCTGGTCTTTATGTATCTGGCCATCGTTAAGGAGTATGAGCCTCTGCTGCTTGTGCCGATCTCCTTCGGTATGCTCCTTGTCAACCTGTATCCGCCGATTATGCAGGAGGGTGGATTACTGCATTTCTTCTACCTGCTGGACGAGTGGAGCATCCTTCCTTCCCTGATTTTCCTGGGAGTAGGAGCCATGACGGATTTCGGTCCCCTGATCGCGAATCCCAAGAGTTTCCTCTTAGGAGCGGCAGCCCAGTTCGGTATTTACAGTGCCTATTTCCTGGCTATAGCCATGGGATTCACAGGCAAGCAGGCGGCGGCAATTTCCATTATCGGCGGCGCGGACGGCCCGACATCCATTTTCCTGGCAGGAAAGCTGGGACAGACGTCCATCATGGGCCCGATCGCAGTGGCGGCATATTCCTATATGTCCCTGGTGCCGATCATACAGCCGCCCATCATGAAGTTTTTTACGACGGAGGAAGAGCGGAAGATCCGGATGGAGCAGCTTCGCCCGGTATCCAAGACGGAGAAAGTCCTTTTCCCGATCGTTGTTACTATCGTAGTATGTCTGATCCTTCCCACAACAGCTCCCCTGGTCGGTATGCTGATGCTGGGCAATCTTTTCCGGGAAAGCGGTGTGGTCAAGCAGCTGACGGAGACAGCTTCCAATGCTCTTATGTACATCGTCGTGATCATCCTGGGCACATCGGTCGGTGCAACTACCAGCGCGGAGGCATTCTTAAATGTGGCGACCATCAAGATCGTCGTTCTGGGTCTGGTGGCTTTCTCCTTCGGTACTGCCGCAGGTGTCCTGTTCGGCAAGCTCATGTGTAAGGTCACGGGAGGAAAAGTCAATCCTCTGATCGGTTCTGCCGGTGTATCCGCGGTGCCCATGGCGGCGCGGGTATCCCAGAAAGTGGGATCTGAGGCGGATCCGGCCAACTTCCTTCTGATGCATGCCATGGGCCCCAATGTGGCAGGCGTGATCGGAACGGCAGTGGCGGCCGGTGCCTTTATGGCCATATTCGGAGTCATGTAGGCGTCATCTTATAGGAGGAAATTTGATATGGAAAATACAGTAAAGAAACCTGTTAAGATTGTTGAGACTGTTCTCCGTGATGCCCATCAGTCTCTGATCGCAACAAGGATGAGAACGGAAGAAATGCTTCCGATCATAGATAAAATGGACCAGGTGGGTTACCACGCAGTGGAGTGCTGGGGCGGCGCCACATTTGACGCATGCCTGCGCTTCCTTAAGGAAGATCCCTGGGACAGACTCAGAAAGCTCCGGGACGGTTTCCGGAACACAAAGCTGCAGATGCTTTTCCGCGGACAGAATATCCTTGGATACAAACCTTATCCGGATGATGTGGTGGAGTACTTTGTCCAGAAGTCCATCGCCAACGGAATCGATGTGATCAGGATTTTCGACTGCCTGAATGATCTGCGCAATCTTGAGACGGCTGTCAATGCCACAAAGAAAGAAGGCGGACATGCCCAGATCGCTCTTTCCTACACCATCGGTGATGCATATACCCTGGAATACTGGGCTGACGTCGCAAAAAGGATTGAGGAGATGGGCGCTGATTCCATCTGTATTAAAGATATGGCCGGCCTTCTGGTACCCTATGAGGCGACCAGACTGGTCCAGGCACTTAAGAAATCCACGGACATCCCCATTGAAATGCACACCCACTATACAAGCGGTGTCGGCGGGATGACCTATCTGAAGGCTGTGGAGGCAGGCGCCGATATCATCGATACGGCCATGTCCCCCTTTGCCATGGGAACCAGCCAGCCGGCAACAGAAGTCATGGTTGAGACTTTCAGGGGAACAGAACATGACTCGGGTCTTGACATGAAACTTCTGGGTGAAATTGCGGATTATTTCCGTCCCATGCGGGAGAGAGACCTGGAGTCCGGCCTCATGAGCACTAAGGTTCTGGGTGTCAATATCCGTACCCTCATGTACCAGGTGCCCGGCGGTATGCTGTCCAACCTTGTATCCCAGCTTGAGGAACAGGGAGCATCGGATAAGTTCTATGAAGTGCTCGAAGAGGTGCCCAGAGTCCGTAAGGACTTCGGAGAGCCGCCTCTGGTAACACCTTCCAGCCAGATCGTCGGTACCCAGGCGGTCCTCAATGTTCTGATGGGCGAGAGATACAAGATGATCTCCAACGAGAGCAGGGCTCTCCTTCGAGGCGAGTACGGCCAGACTGTAAAGCCCATGAACCGGGAAGTACAGAAAATGGCGATCGGCGACGAGGAGCCCATCACCTGCAGGCCTGCGGACCTGCTTGAACCGGGCCTGCCCCGCTTTGAAGAGGAAGTAGCTATGTGGAAGCAGCAGGATGAAGATGTGTTAAGCTATGCACTCTTCCCCCAGGTAGCAGAGGATTTCTTCAAATACCGGGCTGCCCAGCAGACAGGAATCGATCCGGTAAAAGCGGATACGGAAAACGGGGCCTATCCGGTATAAGCTATAAATGCATGTTTTCTTTAGCCTGAAATTATGCTATAACTGAATGTGAAGTAATGTGAAAAAATATGAACTGAAGTGATGTTCAGTGAAGTTTTCGCAAGTGAGTTATAGCAGGTTTTATAGCTAAAGGGGGATGCAGACCAGATGACAAATGTATTACAGGAGTTTTCCTTCCTCACGGTGGTCGTCAGACTGCTGCTTGGAGCAGCGGCGGGGGCGGCGATCGGTTACGGAAGAACAAAAAAACAGAGGACAGCGGGTATCCGCACATTTACACTGACTGCTACAGGCGCCACGCTCACCGTTCTGATCGCCATCTACGAGTATGAGATGACACAGACAAGATGGGCTGATATTGTAGCACAGTATGATCTCAAGTTTGACGCTTCGAGATTCTCCGCCCAGGTGATCAGCGGTATAGGCTTTCTGGCTGCCGGAACCATTCTGGCAACGGCACACCAGCAGACATCAGGCCTGACGACGGCTACAGGGCTTTTTGCCTCGGGCTGCATGGGTATAGCCGCGGGAGCCGGTTTCTATGTATGTGTGATCACAGTCACGGTGCTTATTATAGTCGTGCTGGATGTAATGACACCTATGGAACATCTTTACAAAAGGCGGCATCGGAATATCACCC
>CACZQE010000213.1 GCA_902783205.1 uncultured Lachnospiraceae bacterium
GCAAAGCTCACGGCACAGACTACGGCAGAAGCCGATCTGGCTGCCGCACAGGAAAAGATATCCGCACTGCAGGCGGACATTGAACAGCGCAACCTTGCCGACGCCATCAGGACGATGCGCGAGAAAGTGGCCGGAGAAACAGGAATCCCGACAAATCTGCTGACAGGCACCACAGAAGAAGAGTGCAAGACGCAGGCGCAGGGAATACTTGATTTTGCGAAGCCCTCCGCGTACCCGAATGTCAGGGACGGCGGAGAGACACACGTAGACATGCAGACAACAACACGCCAGCAGTTCGCTGACTGGTTCAATTCACAGTAAGGAGATCAAAACATGAGTATCGTAGGAAGTGGAATCTCCACAAATAGGACTAACATCCAGCTCCCCAACGAGGTGAGCGCTGAAATTTTGCAGAAAACACAGGCGCAGTCAATGGTCATGCAGCTGGCCCGACAGATTGCACTGCCGGGGCGCGGCACGCAGATCCCGGTCATCGCAGGCGATCCGGAAGCAAGCTGGGTATCTGAGACCGGCGTCAAGCCCGTTTCCAATCCGACTCTTGACAAGAAGATCATGCAGGCACACAAGCTGGCAGTCATCGTTCCGTTCTCCGATGAGTTCAGACGTGATGCAGCATCCTTATATGACGCACTGATCGCACGTCTTCCTCTGGCCCTGGCTAAGAAGTTCGATGAGACAGTATTCTTCGGCCCTGCATCTGGTTCCCTTGCAAACTTTGACAACTTAGCATCCGCTACCGCTGCATCCTTACAGTCTTCCGTATATGGCGGACTGGTAACAGCTGATGTTGACATCTCCGAAGAAGGCGGAACCGTTAACGGTTATGTATTCTCCCCTCAGGGCAGAGGCATGCTTCTTAATGCATTAGATCAGCAGAACAGACCTATCTTCATCAACAACGTATCCGAGGGCACCGTTCCGAGAATCCTTGGCGCTCCGACTTACTTCACCAGCGCAGCATACAAGGCAGGCTCCGCCGCAGCTGGAACCGATCCTGCTGTTCCGGATGTAGTAGGTTTCGCAGGTGATTGGAACCATGCTATGTACGGCGTAGTTGAAGGCGTTAAGATCGATTACTCTACAGACGCTACACTTGTTGTCGGCACAGATACCACTATCAACCTCTTCCAGCAGAATATGTTCGCTGTTCGTGCTGAGATCGAGATCGGATTCGTGGCTGAGACCGCATACTTCAACAAGTTAACAAGAACCCATAGCGCCTAATGATTAAAATGATCAGCGCCGTTACCGGCGTAGAGATATGGGTAGCGGACGACCGGGTTGAGGCTTATCTCAAGCGGGGGAACAAACTCGCAGAGCCTGAGCCCAAACCGGAAAAACCCAAGAAGAGGAAAACCGTAAAGAAGAAGGGGTGATCGTATGGAATCTTATGCGACTATCCAGCAGATTGAGGCCGGCTTCCGAGAACTGACAGCCGATGAACAATCCAAGGCATCAGAATTATCGGAAGAGGCCTCTATCATTGTTGATATATTTGCTCCCGATGCGGAGGATGACATAAAGACAGTTGTGGTCTGTCGGATGGTCCGCAGGGCGATAGATTCCGGCGGAGCACCTGCGGTCCCGATGGGGGCTTCCCAGGGAACCACTACAGCCGGACCATATTCCCAAAGCTGGACGATCGGAAGCGGATCAGCCGGGGAGTTATACCTGAGCAAGCTGGAGAAGAGCATGCTCGGTGTCGGCAATAAGATTGGTTCTTACAGTCCCGTAGAAGAAATGGCGGTGGTACCGAATGATTAAAGGCATAACGGTACTGCTGACGGTCCGAGTACAATCCGGAACTGATGACTTTAATCGTCCGACCTATACGGAGACCGTAACTTCTGTGGACAATGTCCTGGTCGGTCCGGCAGGGACAGAAGCGGTGGTCAATGATCTCCAGCTGTACGGAAAACATCTGGCCTATGAATTGTACATCCCCAAGGGTGACGATAACGACTGGACAGATACTACGGTGCAGTTCTTTGGCCAGGCCTTCCGGACCTATGGGATGCCGGAGCAATGGATCGGGGAGAATGTTCCTCTCGGATGGAATAAGAGAGTGAAGGTGGAGCGCTATGGCTAAGGCAGTTCTGAAAAAATTCAAACTAAACAAGGCCGGCGTTCGTGAACTCTTGAAGTCTCCGGAGATTGCAGCGGAATGTGGCAAGCATGCGACAGATACCGCTGCGGCTGCCGGCGAGGGGTATGTCGTTGAGCCCAGGAATTACAAGGACAGGTCCGGATATGCTGTATACCCGGACACGTTCAAGGCCAGGAGGGATAACTTCGACAACAATACTCTTTTGAAGTCATTGAGGTGATAGGAATGATCGAGAAAATTATAATTGAATATCTTACGGAACAATTATCGGGCATTCCTGTTGTCGCTGAGAGGCCAACGAAGGACATCCCCGAAACATTCATTATGATCGACAAGACCGGATCAAACAAATCAAACCACATCAAGGGCTCGACGGTTGCAATTCAATCGTACGGGCCTTCTTTATTGGCGGCAGCGGAACTGAACGAGAGACTGAAAGATGTTATGGAGAGCATGGTCACCCGTGATGATGTTTCCGCTGTCCGCTTGAACACTGATTATAATTTTTCGGACACATCCTCCAAGGTATACAGATACCAGGCTGTGTTCGACATTGTGTATTACTAGGAGGTAAAGCATGAGCACAGTTACAAATGTAAGTGCGGGCAAGCCCAAAGTCGGCGGTGCCATTTACCGGGCAGCACTCGGAACAACTGCTCCGACAAATGCAACTTCTACTCTTGGAACTGCATTCAAGGCGCTGGGATACTGTTCCGAGGACGGCCTTACGAACACCAACAGTCCGGAGACCGAAAATATTAAAGCATGGGGCGGAGACATCGTTCTTCCGATCCAAACAGAAAAGAATGATCAGTTTGCGTTCACCCTCATCGAGGTGCTGAACACAGAGGTCCTCAAGACTGTATATGGATCTGCTAATGTAACCGGAACCCTGGCTGCTGGCATCACTGTAGAGGCAAATGCTGACGAAGCAGAAGAGGCTTGCTGGGTATTCGAGATGATCATGAGGAACGGAGTTCTGAAGCGTGTCGTTGTTCCTGATGGCAAGATCACTGAGATTGGCGAGATCACATACTCTGATTCCGCAGCAGTAGGATACGCTTGTACCATCACAGCGCTTCCGGACAGCAGTGGCAATACTCATTACGAGTACATTGTAGAGCCGTCAACAACGTAGGAGGGGTCAAATGATAGAAGGGAAGACTTCGTCTGGATTTGAGTTCAAGGTTGATGAGACACTGCTTGAGGATTTCCTCTTTATGAGGGCATTCAAGATGGCTAACTCTTCAGATCCGGAAGAGCAGGTGACCGGAACTGTTGACCTGGTCCGGATCATGTTTAACAACAAGGCTGAAGAGGAGCGATATTACCAGCACCTGGCTAAACAGCACGGAGGAAGAGTCCCTGCTGACATTATTGGCCAGGAACTCGGAGAGATCATTGAGATCGCTCAGAATAACGACGAAGAAACAAAAAACTGATAACCCTCGCCAGCTACATAGCCATTGACGAAGGAGCACTGATATGCGACCTCGCAGAAACTTATGGCATCTTATCTTATGAGTCGCTTCCGGTCAGACTGGTGGCGACTCTTTCTGCTGGTTTGAGGGAAAATTCAAGAATCAAAATGAAGTTGTCTGAGGCCAAGGTTGACAACGTGACATGGATGCTGGCTTCTGCTGCCGACTGTCTCTCTCTGCTAGTGTGGCAGAACACAGAGAACGGTCAGAAGGGCAGGAACATGCCGACGATGTTCACGGATCTCATCCTGGGCAACAACGATAAGAAGAGTGACGTTGCCGTCTTTAATACTCCGGAAGAGTATGAGATGGCAAGACAGAAATTCAAAGGAGGGGATGAAGAATGCCAACAGTAGGCCAGGCGTATGTCCAGATCATCCCATCTGCACAGGGTATCAGTGGAGCCATCCAAAGCGAGCTGAATGGAGCCGGCATAGAATCAGCCGGCGAGTCTGCCGGTCTTGGTTTTGGTAAGAAGATGATCGGAGCCATCGCCGGGCTAGGTATTGGCGCAGCAGTAGTCAAGGGTATCAAGGATTCCTTGGCGGAAGGCGCAGCGCTCCAGCAGTCCATCGGTGGCGTTGAGACCCTCTTCAAAGAAAATGCAGATACCGTAATAAAGAACGCCAACAATGCCTATAAGACAGCAGGCTTGTCTGCGAATGACTACATGGAGACAGTAACGAGCTTTTCTGCATCCCTCCTCCAGTCTCTTGATGGAGATACCGGGAAGGCTGCGAAGAGTGCGGATTCTGCTCTGAGAGACATGTCTGATAATGCCAACAAGTTTGGTACAGATATGGGGTCGATTCAGCAGGCTTATCAAGGTTTTGCTAAACAAAATTATACGATGCTGGACAACCTTAAACTGGGGTACGGTAAACTGTACTGCCGTATTAAAAGCAGGTTAACCGCTTTATTAGTGGGTGTGCGCACAAATGTATGTTATGCGTGCTAACGGGGAAACTCTAAACGGAGAAATCCGCATGACAATCCCGTGCCAAGCCCCGAAAGGGGAAGGTGTAACGACTAGAGCATAGCTCGTAGGGCATCTATTAATACGATGTTCGAAATGCCTGCTATCAGAATCTTAATGTTGCAAACCACCATATATATGGTATACTTATATATGAAGTGGAGGTGCAATATGGAAATCTGGAAAGACATTAACGGTTACGAAGGGTATTATCAAGTCTCAAATCAAGGCAATATTAGAAGCCTAGATAGATTTGACGGAGTGCATGATAGGCAAGGGACTATCATAAAGCCAAGTTTAAAACAAAATGGATATTTACAAGTCGGCCTTAGAAAGCACAGCGCAAGAAAATGGTTTGGCGTGCATAGGCTTGTAGCAATTCATTTTATTGAAAACCCTGACAATAAACCGCAAGTAAACCATGTTGACGGCAACAAGCTAAACAATACTGTTGAAAATCTTGAATGGGTTACAGGAAAAGAAAACCAAGCCCATGCGGTAAAAATGGGTCTCAGGGACAATATGCCGAAGGGTAAACAACATCCCAACTATGGGAAATACGGCCCTAATAGTCAGACAGCAAAACCCGTCATAAGACGTGACCCAAAGACGGGCGAGATTAAGTTATACAAGGCAAAAATCTTAGCAAAAGACGAAGGCTTTGACGTTACATCAATCTCGAAATGTTGCCACGGGAAACTCAAAACCCACAAAGGTTACGAATGGTATTTCGCAAAAGATTTTGATAAAGAGATAGTCTAAACCCTAAGGGAGCCACAAGGCTCCTTTTTAAATACCACGAAAGTGGGGGTAGTAATTAGGTACAAAGACAGAGATGGAGCGACTGCTGGCGGATGCATCCAAGTTATCCGGGCAGAAGTATGACATCTCAAGCCTGGACGATGTCTATGCAGCTATCCATGTAATCCAGGAAGAGATGGGCGTCACAGGCAC
>CACZQE010000214.1 GCA_902783205.1 uncultured Lachnospiraceae bacterium
CCGATATAAATATCCTTTTTTATAAATTTTCCTCTGAGTCTTTTCCGGTTGCCGCAGATCTCCGGAACTGCAGAAAAGACATTTCCTCCTCTGATGATCATGGTTTTTTCTCTGCCTCGGCTTCATTTCCCAAAACGGGGCTGATATCCAGCTGCGGATAATAAAGGTTAAGGCCCTCTTCCGGCTCCATATGCTTGCGGAAAAGTACCCTTTTCTCCAGGTAATTCTTCAATTCCGGCAGTATCTTTCCTGTTTTCTTCGACCGAAGCCCATAGTACCTGGCAATGCCTCTGGCATCTGCCTGGGCCAGAGCCGCAAGTTTCTCGTCCGAACTCAGGAACTTTTCAAAATCCTCATCACTGTCTATATAAGCATGCTCGATCAGTATCTGCATCCGCCGGTTTTTGATCCCTGCTTTTATGATACGGTAATAATCCGCCTTTTTTCCGTTCGGATAGGTTTCCCCGTCCTCTGACTCTCTGAGCAGGATCCCCTGGTCGGTCAGCCCGATCTGTTTGAGCTCATAGAGCACATTGCAGGCCAGCTTCTGCTCCTCCTCTGCCAGTTTTTTTCTGTACTGGCCTTTTGCTGCCAGGACAAAGGCCCCTTCTTTATATGTGGAGTTACCCCCGAAAGCATTGTTATGAAGGCTTACCAGCAGGTCTGCCTGCACTTCTTCCGCGATCTCCGACCTCCTGTCCAGGTCCACATCTCTGTCATCTTCCCTGGTCATAAGGACCCTGACCCCTTCATAAGTCTCAAGTTTCTCCTTAAGTTTAAGCGCTATGGCAAGGTTGAGATCCTTCTCCATGGTCGCTCCGTCTTTACTGACAGCTCCGGACTGGGCTCCTCCGTGTCCCGGGTCAAGAACAATCAGCAGTTCTTCTTTTCCGCCCGCAGAGTTTTCACCTACAGAAGCAGCCGGGTACAGGACCCGGCTATATGCAATCAGAATCGTCAAAAGTATACAGATGATAAATGTTCGTTTACCCACAACGGGCTCCTTTCCCTACTTCTTGGTCCCCATGTCATCTTTCTTAAACAAGTCATAATTTCTGAGCCTGTAGGAGGAACCGCTGATGGACCAGCCCCGGTAGAGGCAGTCAGTCAGGTAACCGTTCAGAGAATACTCCTCCGCGTCGCCCTTCTCATAATAATAGTCATAGGAAAGAATATATGTCCTGTCACTGGTGCAGGAGAAAATGTAATAATGACCCAGCATCTCTTCATATCTGTCCGGACCTGTGATAATGGTTCTGAAATACCCCGTGTCCGAAATCTCCTTGGATGTAAAGGTGTACATCTGAGGAGAACTCAGGTCAAACTGGGATTTTGCCTCCTCCAGTTTTCTCCGGGCAGAAGCTCCGGGATTATTTGCGACAGCGGCCGGCTCATCATAAAGCCGGTAGGTCTGGCGTCCGTCGGCCGTAATGAACTCATACTTATTGTCAGCGGAACTGTAGGTACATGTCTGGAAAAAGTCTCTGGGATACACAAAGGAATACATTCCGTTCGAATCACTGTATTCCAGAAAATCAGACGGTTCTTTCGGATAGTTTTTTACCGAAGATCCGACTCCCGGCAGGTCCAGTGTCTCGGCAGTCTCAGCAGGCCAGTCAGCCTCCGTATCATCCTCATCATAGATATCACCTGTATTCTCGTCTTCCGTATCATCGGCATACTCGGTATCGTCTGCCTTTTCCGTCGCCGGAGTTTCTGTATTCTCAACCGGGGGATTCGGTTTTTTTACGAATGTAAAATAGGCAAGCACGCCTGCTCCCGCCAGTAAAAGAACAGCCAGGGCAGCCAGTATGACCGGCAGGATACTCTTTTTTCCGTAATCGCCGGGATCTTCATAGTCTCCCGGTCCGCCATAAGAGCCGGAGCCGCCATAGCCTCCGGAACTTCCGTAGTCATCGGAATCACCGTAAATACCCGGGCCATGATAAGGTTCAGGTTCCCTGTAAGCCGAAGGCTCCTGATTATTTCCGGAATCCTGATAGGCGGCCGGATCCTGGTAGCTGACTGTCCGGTCGTTATCAGAAGGCCTGCGGACCGGTATCGGTGCCGGTGCCGGTTCCTGAGAGGGTGCCGGCTCCTGTTCAAAGGAATGCCCGCACTCTATACAAAAGAAACTGTCTGAATTCTGCTGCCTCCCGCAGACCGGGCAGGTCTTTATCTGCGGCTTACCGGATAGCCGGTACCCGCACTTTACACAAAAAGCTGCCCCTTCACGGACAGGATGATTACAGTTGGGACAATTCATAGCGCACGCTCCGTTCTGTTTCCGGCTTCTTACGGCCGGTCCTTATTGCTGTATTATTTAATAATTATTATATTATCTGTACTGCTGATAGTCAATCGGACGAAAGAGGCATAAAAGCAAATATCACTTGCATCCGGAGCTGTTTTTAGTTATACTTTTTTCGTTGTGTGCTTTTAATTAACTGCCGCAACAATAAAAGCAAAAGAGTGAGGATTATGGACAACAAAAGAAGCAGCTTTTCCGGCAAGCTGGGATTTGTGCTCTCTGCGGCGGGCGCATCAGTCGGACTTGGCAACATATGGCGCTTTCCCTATCTGGCAGCGCAGTACGGAGGAGGAATCTTCCTGATTATCTACATCATACTGGCATTGACTTTCGGTTACACGATGATCATGGCTGAGACCGCCATCGGGCGAATGACCAAAAAGAGTCCCGTCGGTGCATTTGCCTCTTTCGGGGACAGTCCGTCGGCCAGAGCAGGAGGCTGGATCAATGCGATCATCCCCATGCTGATCGTTCCCTATTACTCCACCATCGGGGGCTGGGTTGTTAAATATCTCTTTGAATATCTCCGGGGCAATACGACAGAACTTGCCGTGGATGATTACTTTACAAATTTTATAACAGGCGGATATGAGGCGGAAGTCTGGTTTCTGGTGTTCACAATAGCTGTACTGGTTGTCATATTTATGGGCGTACAGAACGGTATCGAGCGCGTCTCCAGAATCATGATGCCGCTTTTACTGCTGCTGGCACTGATTATTGTAGGATATTCCGTTACCCTGCCCGGTGCCATGGCGGGTGTGAAATATTTCCTGATACCCAATCCGAAGAATTTTTCCTGGATGACTGTTGTGGCAGCAATGGGACAGATGTTCTACTCCCTTTCCATTGCCATGGGTATTCTGATTACCTTCGGTTCTTATATGAAGGATGATGTTTCCATCGAGAGCGCGACGGAAAATGTAGAGATATTTGATACGGGAATCGCTTTCCTTGCAGGTCTGATGATCATCCCGGCCGTATTTGCTTTTTCCGGCGGGGATTCCGCAGCAGTCAAAGCGGGGCCCTCCCTGATGTTTGTCACCATTCCCAAGGTTCTTTTAACCATCAGTTTTACCCGGGTCGGCGGCATACTGTTCTTTGTTCTGGTCTTTTTTGCGGCACTTACCAGCGCCATCGCCCTGATGGAAAGCGCGGTATCCACCTTCTGCGATGAACTGGGAACCGGACGTCGTGCCGCCACATGCATCATGGGCATCATCATGGTCGCCCTGGGGACTCTGTCCTCTCTGGGCTACGGGCCTCTGTCCATGGTAAAAATCATCGGAATGCAGTTCCTTGATTTCTCCGACTTCCTGACCAATTCTGTCATGATGCCGGTCGCCGCCCTCTGTATCTGCTACTTTGTCAATAAAAATATAGGCCTTAATAAACTCATAGAAGAAGTGGAAAAAAACGGGCACCGTTTTAAAAGAAAATACATCTTTATCCCGATGATCCGCTATTTAAG
>CACZQE010000215.1 GCA_902783205.1 uncultured Lachnospiraceae bacterium
ATCATCTTCAAGAAGCTCGATATTCTCCACGGCATGGCTGGTGATAAAACCGTCCTGGCAGACCATGATGGGAAGCATGACGTCCGGATGCTCCGCGATCCGGTATGCCTGTACCATGTTGTCGTAGGCTTCCTGGTTGTTCTCCGCGAAAATCTGGATCCAGCCTGTGTTTCTTGCGCCCATGGCATCAGAGTGATCACAGTTGATGTTGATGGGGCCGGAAAGGGCACGGCAGACCAGGGACAGACAGATGGGCAGACGGTCGGAAGCCGCTACATTTAAGACTTCCCACATGAGAGCCAGTCCGCAGGAAGAGGTAGCCGTGATGGTTCTGGCACCGGCCGCTTCCGATCCGATGCAGGCGCTCATGGCACTGTGCTCACTCTCCACGGGGATAAACTCCGTATCTACCTGTCCGTTGCTGACAAAGCTGGTAAAATACTGGGGGATCTCTGTTGACGGGGTGATGGGGTAGGCCGGCATAACGTCCGGGTTGATCTGGCGCATTGCCACAGCTACTGCCTCATTGCCCGATAAACGGTCGCGAATAGACATTTAGCGCACCCCCTTTAACATAACGATCGCATCGAAGGGGCAGGCCTTTACACAGATGCCGCATCCCTTGCAGTGATCAAAATCAAATTCAAGTCTTTTTCCGTTTTCCACCGGGATGGCGCTGTCCGGGCATGCAGGAGCGCAGAGAAGGCACTGCTTGCACTTTTCCACGATGAACTTGGGCGTGTCGGTTCTCCACTCGCCGGTTACAAACTCTGCTGCGGTATTGCTGCCGAGAATGGTACATCCCAGAGTGAGATCCTGCCATTTGACATCAAGTCCCAGCTTACTGATATCTGAAGTCATTCCGCTACCTCCTGCAATGCAAGTGTGAGGGCTTTCATGTTGCCCGCGATCACCTCCGGCTTGGAGGCGAACTTATGTGCATAGGATTTGCGCATTTCCGCAAGAAATACCTCATCCTCCATAATATTCGTTACTTTGACGATGGCCGCCAGCATGGGCGAATTGGGGAAATACCTGCCCAGTGTCTGCATGGAAATGTCCCTTGCGTCGATCAGGTATACGGCTCCCTTATAGCCGCCCAGCTTGGGAAGGATTTCTTCCCTGGAGCGGGGAGTGTTGATGATGATGCCGCCGTCTTCCTTGAGTCCCGCTGTTACATCAACGGAGTCAAGAAGGGTCTCGTCTACTACGACAACATAGTCCGGGTCATAAATATTGGAATGTACCCGGATGGGGTGGTTGCTCAGACGGTTGTAGGCAGTGATGGGAGCCCCCATACGCTCCGGGCCGTACTCCGGAAATCCCTGGACGTACATACCGGTGCTGAAGGCAACATCAGCCAGCAGGAGAGCAGCTGTCTTGGCGCCCTGGCCGCCGCGGCCGTGCCATCTGATCTCGATATGGTTATTCATTTGCTTCCTCCATTCTTCTATAAGAAAAATCCGCGGTGGTGTGCATGAGCCGGAAACGGCTGTCCGCCCACGGAGTATTATCTCATAAAGACAACATTCATACAGTATAGCACTGATGTTTAAATTTGTGAATAATAAAGAGAAAAATTATTCACGCTTTTTAAAGAAAAAAACTGCGGCACCTCCAGGGTACCGCAGTGATCAGTTTCGGCTTCAGACCGGCTTTTTTTGGAATATTAGTCTAACTTGATATCCTTTAATAATGCGCCGAGACCTGTAGTAACAGAACCTTCGTCCTTGTAGGAGGAGGGGCCGTTCTCACGTCTTCTCGGTGCGCCGTCGCGGTCTTTACGCTCAGGGCGGTCGCCGCGCTCCTGTGCGTCACGGATGCTCAGGCTGATCTTGCCGTTCTCAACTTTAAGAACCTTAACCTTGACTTCCTGGCCCTCTGTGAGGACTTCACCGGGAGTCTCGATCCGCTTACGTGCGATTTTGGAAATGTGACAAAGTCCGGAAACACCGTCTCCGAGATCTATGAATGCACCGTATTCCTTTAATGTCTCAACTTTGCCTGTCAGAATACTGCCGGCTTCAATGGCGTTGATTCTGGCCTCTTTTTCCTCACGGCGCTTACGGAATAATACATTCTTTACAGAAAGAACGAGGCGGTTCTTCTTGCGGTCAACTGTAATGACCTCTGCTTCCACTTCTTTGCCAAGGTACTCGTTGGTATCCTCAACAAATCCGATATCCAGATGGGAAGCCGGAATAAATCCGCGAAGGCCTTCCACGTATGTGACAACACCCTTGTTAACGATGCCGCCGATGGTTACCGGAATGACCGTCTTCTCGTCCATATACTTCTGTACTGTATCCCATGCCTGCGCGCGGGATGCTTCCTTCACGGAAAGAGCCACATTGCCCTCGCCGTCATCAGCGGAAAGAACTACTGCTTTAACAGGATCCCCGGCCTTTACGGACTGGATGGAAAATGCGGGATCATCGCTGAAGTCAGCCTTTTTGATGATGCCCTGTGCGTGATAGTTGATATCTGCGTATGCAGAATCCTCATTCACTGCAGTGATAGTTCCTTCTACCACATCTCCCTCGTTTAAAGTACGGAAGGAAGCTTCAATTTCTTTTTCAAAATCTGCCATAGATTCGCTCATTTTTACTTTTCCCCTTTTCTTTTTTTCGTGTCTTCCCGAAAGCAGGAGGCAGTCCTGCCTGTATGACACCGCTAATAAAACACATTATAGCATTATTTGCGGGAAAACAAAAGAAAAGAATTCACTTTTCGCCGTATTTTTTAAAGGTTTATGGGCTCTTTGTGTTATAATTAGCCTTATAAATGAGAAGAAAGGGCCCAAAAAGGGCTTTTAAACAGAGAGGGGACTATCATGGCAAAGGTGATACAATTCGGAAAAAATGAAGACGCGGTACTGGATCCGGGCCCGGTGGAAGAGGATCTGGCCGCTCTGGCTGAGTCTGTCGAGCTCAAGCAGACCATCCTGGAATCCATTAAAGAGGAAGGCCGCCACATGCTTGCCCTGGCAGGTTTAAAAGACCTGGTCTTTACCATGGATGAGGAGAGTGCCGGGATGTTTGTGGACGCGCCCCTGGA
>CACZQE010000216.1 GCA_902783205.1 uncultured Lachnospiraceae bacterium
GTAAACTCCGCTACGGACGATACGGGGAAAGAGGCATGGACCATGTCCATCAGCCGCTTCAGGTAATCCGCGGAAAGGGCTGTGGGCGTCCCTCCTCCTATGTAAATACTGGAGATGGGACGGTCTCCCATGGCGGATGCCACGTAGGTAAGTTCCTTTTCCAGGGCATCCAGATAGGGGCCCATCCGGTCGCCGAAACGGGAAGCCGGAAAAGATGTAAAGGAACAGTAGAGGCAGGTTGTGGGACAGAAAGGAATTCCGATATAGATACTGTATTCCGACAGGTAATCGTGTTCCGACAGGATTTCCTTTTCCCTCTGCGCCACATTTCTGCACAGGGCTGCCTTCTGGGAGTCTGCCAGGTAGGTCCGGCAGAATCTTTCATCCAGCACCCTGGGATCACTTTCCTCCTCCAGCCATGCCATCATGATCTTGGATGGCCGGATTCCCGTAAGCATGCCCCAGGGAAGGGTCCGCCCCGTAAAGTCAGAAAGAAGACTGTAGAGAAAACGGCACACCTTGTTGCGGTTCTTTCCGTGGTCCAGGTAATCGCAGACCACCTGCCGGCTGACAGTCTTATCTTTTCTGACGGTATTTTTTTCTCTGTCTGGGGCATCGGGATCGATGATAAGTTCTGATATACTTCCGTCGATCCTTCCCTGTCCGTATTCGATGGTCATAAGCATGATCCGTTCACTGCCGTCCTCCCGCTCCGCGATCTGCGTCAGGGGCATGTCCAGCGGCCGGATTGTTTCCCGCTCGAAAAAGGCCAGGGTAATAGCCCGCACATCATAGTTATATTCTTCACTGTTGGCTTTCAGATAGATCATAAAGCTCTCTGCTCTCCCCGGACCGGCTTATCTCTCCACATAGGGATTGTACTTCCGCTCATGTCCGATGGTAGTGGAAGGTCCGTGTCCCGGGAAGACCAGTGTCTCGTCAGGCAGTTTCATCACGATATCATTGAGAGACCGGAGCAGCTGTCTGCTGTCTCCTGTCGGAAAATCGCTTCTGCCGATGCTGCCTGCAAAAAGAGTGTCTCCCGAGAAAAGCCAGCCCTCCTGCTGGAAATAGAAACAGCAGCTGCCGAGAGTATGACCCGGTGTGTAAATGCACTGGATCTTGTGGCCGTCTATTACTTCGAAAACCTGTTTGTCATCCAGCATCATATTTGCGTGGGTGGTATAGCCTTTTCCGAACATATTGCTCAGATTGTAGTCTGCCACCATCAGGACTTCCTGTTCCGGCTTTGTAGCGAAAACTCTGGTTTTCCACACATCATAGCGCTCCCTCAGCTCGTCCAGGCCGCCGATGTGGTCGTGATGGCCGTGAGTCAGGAGGATTCCGCAAAGTTTCAGGCCATTGTCGTCCAGATAGTCCCCAAGCTGCTGAGCACTTCCGGCCGGGTCGATGATGATTGCTTCTTTTCTCTCTTCATCTGTCAGGATATATGTATTGGTATCAATCGGTCCCAGCTGGGCGCAGGCGATTTTTAATTCTCCCATGGTTTCTTCTCCTCATTTAATATGCATCCGTTTTTTATCCCTGCAGATCTATCTTTATCCCGCAGTTCTTTCTACGGCAATCACGCTTTCAATATTCTTCAGCTTTCCTATGATGTGGTTCAGCTCCTGTATACTGCGGATCTCGAAGGAGATCAGGATGCTGGCCAGATTATTCTTGTTGACCCGGGTCTGAAGGGACTTGATGTCGATCTTCAGCTCCATAAATGACTTGGATATGTCGAGCAGGATACCGGTACGGTTATTGGCATAAAGACAGATTTCCGTCAGGTAAAGCTCATCCGGGCCGATTACGTCAGCGTCCTCCCACTCTGCGTCAATCAGTCTGGTACGGTCGTGGTCGGGCATATTGACAATATTGGTGCAGTCTGTCCGGTGGATGGATATACCCCGGCCTCTTGTGATGAAGCCGATGATTTCATCGCCCGGCACCGGGCTGCAGCATTTGGAAAAACGTACCGACACATCGTGGATCCCTTTTACAGTGATCCCGGATTTGCTCCGGGTTCTGGTCTGCGGCTTGGCAGCGCTTTCCCGGATCTTCTCCAGTGTTTCTTCATCAGTCATGTTGGCCTTGTGGTCTTTGTCATACTCTTCCTTGAGCTTATTGACCACCTGTCCTTCTTTGAGGCCTCCGTGACCTACTGCCGCCAGTACGGCATCCCAGTTTTTCAGGCCATACTTTTTCATGACCTTCTTCTGGTACTCGGGCTTGGCATAATCGGAAAACTCAAGTCCCTTGGACTTGCAGTACTTATCGATCAGGTCCTTGCCCTTCTGGATATTCTCCTCCTTGAACTGGCTCTTGAACCACTGGTTGATCTTGGTCCTGGCCTGAGGACTCTTTACGATATTCAGCCAGTCCCTGCTGGGTCCTGCAGAGTTCTGGGAAGTTATGATACTGACCCTGTCGCCGGACTGGAGCTGGTAAGTGATCGGCACCTGTCTGCCGTTGACCCTTGCTCCCACCATCCGGTTTCCGACTGCCGTGTGGATCAGATAGGCGAAGTCGATGGGAGTAGACCCTGCCGGCAGTGCCTTTACGTCACCCTGAGGGGTGAAACAGTATACTTTTTCAGCGAAGAGGTCAAGATCTGTCTTCAGCACAGACAGGAACTCTTTATTGTCAGCCACATCCTGCTGCCACTCCAGAATCTGGCGCAGCCAGCTGAGCTTCTCCTCTTCTTTATTGATATTTCCTCCGCCCTCTTTATATTTCCAGTGGGCCGCGATACCGTACTCGGCAATGCGGTGCATTTCATAGGTGCGGATCTGAATTTCAAAAGGTAATCCGGAGCTTCCGATCAGTGTGGTGTGAAGGGACTGATACATGTTCTCCTTTGGCATGGCGATATAATCCTTGAACCGGCCCGGTATAGGCGTAAACATCTCATGAATGACACCCAGGACAGCATAACAGTCCTTTACGGACTCCACCTTGACCCGGACGGCAAAGATATCATAGATCTGGTCCATGTTCTTGTTCTGGTTGCGCATCTTCTTATAGATGCTGAAGAGATGCTTGACTCTGCCGCCGATCTCCGCCTGGATCCCCGCCTCGCTCAGGTGGTATCCCACCTCCTCGATAATGGACTGGATAAAGCGCTCTCTGTTGGCCTTCTTCTCTTCCAGCTGCTGGGAAAGGTCCTTATAAACCTCCGGCTCCAGATATGCCAGAGAAAGATCGTCAAGCTCCACCTTGATCTTGGAAATACCAAGTCGGTGGGCAATAGGCGCGTAAATGTCCATGGTCTCCCTGGACTTCTCCTTCTGCTTCTCCTCGGACATATACTGCAGTGTCCGCATGTTGTGAAGCCTGTCCGCCAGCTTGATCAGGATGACACGGATATCCCTGGCCATGGACAGGAACATTTTACGGAGGTTCTCCGCCTGCACGTCCATCTTGTCCTGGGAATAATTCATCTGTCCCAGCTTGGTTACGCCGTTAACCAGCTCGGCAACCTCGTCGTTGAACATGGATGCCACATCATCGAGCGTATATTTGGTATCCTCCACCACATCATGCAGAATACCCGCCACAATGGTCTCCTTGTCCAGCTCCAGCTCTGCCAGAATGATCGCCACGCAGAGGGGGTGAATGATATAAGGCTCCCCGGACTTGCGCATCTGTCCCTTGTGGGCTTTCTCAGCCAGCTTATAGGCGTCCTCGATCATGGAAAGATCTGTGGAGGGGTGGTACTCCTTCACAGTAGTCATCAGTCTGTTGAAAAGTTCCTGCGGATCTGTGAAATCCTGCGGCTTGCTGATTTCTCTTTCAGTTCTTTTCATCTTTTGTTTAATTGTATCCAATGTCTCACCACACTTCCCCGACAATGATACTTGTACTCTCACGGCCGTATTGCTTTTCCGGCCGTTTTAAACAGGTAGAATATCTAATTTTACATCAAATGTTACTAATTATCAATATTCGCTTTTCTTTGATTCGCAATAAGCGCAGCGGTAAATCTGCTTTTCCTCGTCCGCCAGCAGGAAAATGTGGTCCAGGCTGGACTCTACGGACGTAATACATCTGGGATTCTTGCACTTGATGATGTTTACAATCTTCTTGGGCAGCTTCAGATGCTCCTTGCGGACGATATGGCCGTCGCTGATATAGCATACGGTGATATTGGGATCAATGTATCCCAGAACATCCAGATTCAAATCCATGGTATCGTCGATCTTGATGATATCTTTTCTTCCCATCTTGTTGCTGGGCGCATTTTTGATGATGGCTACGCTGCAGTCCATATCTTCCAGTCCCAGGTCGTTATAGATCTGCATGCTCTTTCCTGCCTTGATGTGGTCCAGCACGATTCCGTTCTGAATACTATCTATATGCATCCGTGTTCACCTCCAGTAAAGTAAGGATCAGAGCCATTCTGATATATTTTCCGTAAAGTGCCTGCTTGAAATAGCATGCCCTCGGGTCCTCGTCCACCTTCACGGAGATCTCGTTGACCCTGGGGAGGGGATGCATGATACAGAGGTCTTCTCTGGCGTTAACCAGCTTTCTCTCATCCAGGATGAAACTGTCTTTCAGACGGATGTAATCCGCCTCATTGAAGAATCGCTCTCTCTGGACCCTGGTCATGTAGAGGATATCCAGTTCCGGCATGACTTCTTCCATGGTACGGCATTCCCTGTAGGCCAGCCCCTTCTTTTCAAATACATCCCTGATGATGTAATCCGGAAGACGCAGCTCCTCGGGAGATATCATAATAAAGTTTACGTCGTCATATCTGGACATGGCCTTGATCAGAGAGTGAACCGTA
>CACZQE010000217.1 GCA_902783205.1 uncultured Lachnospiraceae bacterium
GCTTATGGGTTCATGGTCGGAACAGTGGTGCAGCGAACTTCTGACCAGGCTGATTTCCGGATACTATGGCTGGATCCCCAGAAGAGCTCCTTCTGGATACAACTGAACTGTAATTCAAACATCCCGCTCCCATTTTTTCCCGAGCAGTTAGAAGCACAGTTATCGGAAGGTTCTTTCATCTATGTTCTGGATACCTATGTCTCACATATAGGAGACAAGGAAATAAAAGAGTCAGATGCGAGGCGGCGCGACAGAGCATGGCATCTCATCGAAAAAGCCGCCCTTGCGGAGCCTGAGATATACGATACCGACAAGCGCGGCATTATACTCAAAGAATTATGCCTGGAAAACGGCGGTTTCGCCCAAAACCTGTATCCTTATCTCGGCCGGTACTGGAAAGGCGGAAAGGTCCCGAACGCATTGCTCCCTGACTTCAGCAGGTGTGGAAAATCCAGGGATCCATATAAGGAGGGCACAAAGCCGCCAGGCCGCAGAAGGAAAGACGGTTCCATCGGCAAAAAGCTTTCCCATGAAGACCTGCGGATTTTTCAGGCCGCCATCGATAAATATTATAGCAACGCCAGCAAGCCCAGCCTTAAGGAAGCCTATGGTGCAATGATCCGCAACATGTACCGCAAAAAAGACGAAAACGGCAATCCCGTCGACTGCGAAGCAGGCGAAATCCCAACATACAGGCAGTTCCATTACTGGCATTCCACAAATAAAGATGTCATCAAAGAAGAAAAGAAGCGCAAGGGCGAGGGCAGCTTTGACCTGAACAGCCGCGGCATAACAGGCAAAACAGAAACCAGCCTGTTCGGACCAGGCGAAAAAGTCCAGATTGATGCCACCATCGGGGATCTTTACCTTGTGAGGAGAGATGACCGCTCTAAAATCGCCGGAAGACCCTCCATATACTTCGTGAAAGATGCTAAAACGCGCATGGTGACCGGCATGTATGTATCACTGGACCCTCCTTCCTGGCACAGTGCCGGGCTTGCTCTGATCAACATGGGCGAGGACAAGGTTGAATTCTGTAAGCGGTATGGTATCGAAATCACTCAGGAGCAATGGCCCTGCCAGAACCTGCCCTGTGTCCTCCTTGCTGACAGGGGCGAGGTCGAAAGCAGGTTTGCGGACAAGCTGGTAAACGAGCTTGGAATTACGGTAGAAAACACGCCCCCTTATCGCGGCGACCTGAAAGGAATCATCGAGCGGTTTTTCCGCCTGGTGGATGTTTCTCTCGGGAGTGACATCAAAGGGAGGGTGATGTCAGACATGGGAGAACGCGGAACAAGGGATTACCGCCTCGATGCCCAACTTGATATCATCCAGTTCACGCAGATCCTGATCCACATTGTCCTCTTTTACAATAACAAACATTATCTGACAAGCTATACCAGGACATTCCTTATGCGCCAGCGGGGAACCCGCCCCATCCCCTTGGAACTTTGGGACTTTGGGATCCATTATGAAACAGGAGCCCTGCGCATCGTTTCCAGGGAACGGATCCGTTACGCACTCCTGCCGCAGGGGGAGGGAAAGATCACACGGTACGGTATAACATTCCAGGGTCTCACTTACAGCTGCCGGCAGGCTGAACAGGAGCAGTGGTTCGCCCAGGCAAGAATCCAGGGATCGGAAACCATCACGGTCTCATACGACCCAAGGGACGCCGCGTTCATTTACCTCAGGCTCCCTGGCAGGGAAGCACCCGTGGAATGCCACCTCCTCAAACACCATGAAATGTATGTCGGCATGCAGACGGCGGAAGCTTCCGTCATCCTTGAAGCAGACAAAGCCGAGGCGAAACGGTATGAGATCACCGAACTGAACGCCCGCATGTCTCTTGATGACAAAATCGACCAGATCAAAGCCGAAGCAGCAGCCATGGCCCCAGACACATCTGGGATGACGAAAGCAGAACGTATCGGCTCCATCCAGGAAAACCGGCGGATGGAGCAGGAAGCCATGTCTGATGAAAACACCACCAGGAGCCTTTCCGCAGCCGGCCTGATTCCCACCGACCCCAAAATGACACAGCCAGCCCCAACCAGCCAGAATGCGGCTTCTGAGCAGCCCCGCAGTGCCCTTGACCAGATGCTCGACGAAGTGGCTTCGGAAGTCTTCCAGGAAGGAGGTTCCAAATGATCCCCCACCAGCCAGCCGTCTATTCCACGCAACGGATACAAGATTTCCAGGGCAACCCCCTGATCGAGGCACTCCCGCCCTCAAAAAGCCAAAAGGAAGTTGCCGCAATGCTTTCCGTACTTCCGTCGTACAGCCAGGAGGAGCGGCAGTACCCTGCCGAGGACCGCCTGCTCCTTACCCAGCATATCCTGCATTTCCATGTCCCAGGCGAACAGGACATTATCATCTTTCAGTCACTGTCCGCCTGCCTCCGGTGGGGATACCGTGGGAGGAATCCCTTGTCCGCAGGCCATGTGCGGCTTATCAACCAGACCTGGAAAAACAAGGGCAAAGGCCAGTCCTGCAGTTATGAAGACATGCCCTACTTTCCAAACACCTACGGTTTCCTTATCTATGGAGTTTCCGGGATTGGAAAAACCTGCACGGTAGAAAACATCCTGGGCAAGTTCCCACAGGTCATACAGCACAGGGAGTACCGGGGAATCCCCCTTCCTGAGCGCCAGGTTGTGTGGGTCAAGATCGACACCCCTCCAGATGGTTCCCTCAAAAGTCTCTGTCTGAACTTCTTTCGTGAAATGGACCGCCTCCTGGGGACAGCGTATGAGGCAAACAACCGAAAGCACACCCTGGATGTCATGCTCAGTTCAATGAAGCATGTGGCATGTGTGGAAAATGTAGGCATTTTAGTCATTGACGAAGCTCATCATCTGTGCACGGCAAAGGCTTCCGTATCTGAAGCGGCTCTCAACTTCTATGTCTCCCTGGTCAACACAATCGGCCTTCCGGTCATCCTGATCGGAACGCCAAAGATATGCAGCCTTATCAGCAGGGATTTTCAACAGGCGAAACGGGCGAGCGGCCAGGGGAACGTTTACTGGGCGCGCATGGGCAATGATGTCTCCTGGGAGAGGTTTTCCAAAGCCATGTGGCGCTTCCAGTATACGAACCAGTCAGTGCCGATAACAAGGGAACTTTCCGATGCTCTATACGAAGAGTCTTTTGGCATTCCTTTTCTGGCAGCCCAGATTTATCGGCTGGTTCAGATAGAGGCAATACGGAACGGAAGCGAAACCTTTGACCATTCCTGTTTCCGCAAAGCCGCTGACAAGCATCTCCATTTGTCAGCAGACATCCGCAGTGCCCTGCGTTCAGGAAAAGACGTCGATATAAGCGCGTTGCTGGGCGATGCCAGCCAGGATTCCTGGTTCCGCGATTGGAACATAGGCATGGCCCGCGAACAGGAAAACCCGGCAAAACCTCCGATGCCGGAACAGGATGTATGGAGAAAAGCAGCCTCAACATTACAAGGCCTTGGGATTGCGCCTAAGGATGCGGATGTTTATATAGCCCTTGCAATGGATGAGCAAAAAGGGATCGCAGAGGCCACCGTTATTGCCCGGAAAGCCTGGGAATTTTATCTGGAGCATTTAGAAAAGCCCACTACCAGAACGCCTGTCATAACAGGCTATGAAGGACTTGATAAATCCGGATGGATTGAGAAGGAGGCCATTTGATGAATGCCGCAAAATACAGGCACCCGTTTCCGTCCCCTTACCCTGGCGAAAGTATCTACAGCCTCCTTTGCCGGTATCATGTCAGGAGCGGAAATTCATCAGCAGCTCGAACCAGAATGGAACTATTCGGGAATTCTAACATAAGGCTCACGCCTTCTCAGTCTGATTTCTCTTTGCTGGACTATTCAGAGAAGTGGAAGCAAGATGACAACGGCACCTTTAAGTACGATCTCCTCATACATCACACGGCTTACAATCTGGGTTCTATGTTATTTCAGCATCCTCATCAAAGGACTCCGGAAACCAAAGGAAAGAATAACTCCCATCCTGTGACGCTTCCCCAAAAGATCTACTATCCCAGGATAAAGCGTATGCGGTATTGTCCAGCCTGTGCAGCGGCAGAAAAAAAGCTCTACGGGGAACCATACTGGCACTTTATCCACCAGTTGCGCACAAGCACACATTGTCCGATTCACAAAATCATGCTTGTCGATGCCGACGTAACTTATCAAGAAGCGTCCTATTCTTTCCAACCGGCGTTCAAAGCCATTGGATCAAAATCCTCTCCGTTAATCCCCTATCAGGGATGCGCTTTTCAAACCGGCATTGAGTCGGATTATTTGTGGATCATATCTAATGGGAGCCACTTGCCTGACCATGACACGATATGCAGAAAATGTTATAAGACTTTCCAAAAAGCCATAGCTCAATCAAAATACGCTGACTGGGATTTGATCGACATTATGAAATATGCTTATCGGGCTTTACAGGCTGAAAAAAGAAAGGAGATTGGCGAAAGCCTTTGGGAACAGCTGCTCTTAACAAGCCATTTGTATCGTCCAACCATATCGTCAAAAAAAGGCATGATCTGTTTCGGTTCAATTGGTGAATTAATCTTATATATGCGGCTAATCTATGGCGGTGCAGAAAACTATTATCGTAAAGAGCATCTGAACGGCAACATGACCTATGAAACGTACTGGTCAAAGATTTCCGACTTAACGCTGCATCGTAATCATTATTACTGATACATTCCTCGCTTCAGGCGAGTTCACTTCCCGGATTCCCCGTATTGTGTCTTTGCCTGAAGCTAAAAGATTAGGCC
>CACZQE010000218.1 GCA_902783205.1 uncultured Lachnospiraceae bacterium
GGGCATGGGCATTTCTCCGGACCTTCTCGTCTGCCGGTCCGACCTCCCTCTCGGAAATGAAATCCGGACCAAAATCTCCCGCTTCTGCAACGTCCCCATTGACAATGTAATCGAGAATCTGGACGTTGATATCCTTTATGAACTTCCCCTGATACTGGAAAAAGAACAGCTTGCCCAGGCAGTCTGCCAGTGCCTTGATATTCCCTGCCCCCAGCCTGATCTTGAAGGATGGAAAGCCATGGTCCATGCCTGGAAAAATCCTGAGAAGAAAGTTCGGATCGGACTGGTAGGAAAATACGTATCTTTGCATGACTCCTATATCAGTGTCGTTGAAGCCTTAAAACACGGCGGGGTCGCCAACAGGGCTTCCGTGGAGATTGACTGGATCGACTCGGAGCAGCTGACCCCGGATAATGCAGGTGAATTTCTGGATCAGCTGGACGGCATCCTTGTTCCCGGCGGTTTCGGAAGCCGCGGGATTGAAGGGATGATCTGCGCCATCCATTACGCAAGGACAAAAAAAATCCCCTATCTGGGGATTTGTCTGGGCATGCAGCTTACCATTGTGGAATATGCCCGCAATGTCGCCGGTCTGGCCGGTGCCCACAGCTGTGAATTTGATCCGGCTACACCTCATCCGGTCATACATATCATGCCTGATAAAGAAGGCCTGGCCGACCTGGGCGGCACCCTGCGTCTGGGTTCCTGGCCCTGCGTCCTCCGCCCGGAAAGCAAAGCCGCCGAGCTCTATCAGAACCTGCAGATTCATGAACGCCACCGTCACAGATACGAAGTCAATAACGATTACAGGGATATTCTGTCCGAAAAAGGAATGCTGCTCTCGGGATTCTCCCCCGACGGACATATCGTGGAAATGGCAGAAATTCCGGATCACCCCTGGTTCATAGGAACCCAGGCCCACCCGGAATTCAAATCAAGGCCCAACAAGCCCCATCCCCTATTTAAAGGTTTTATAGCAGCTTCCCTTAAAAGACGAAATCCCTGAGAACTGTGGAAAGAATGCATATGCCAATACAGATATAGTATCCCGGGAAAGGTTTCCATGTACCCTCTTCCCGGAGGATGGAATCTCCTTTTTTCATGGCCCGGACGCATAGGATGGTCAGAGCCGTAAAAAGGATGAATACTGCCAGTCCTTCCAGAATCAGGACTGCCGGGGGATTCCCGGCCGCAAAAGAGGGATTTTCCCCCAGCAGATAGTAGTCACCCAGGCGGACTTTAAAGAGAGCCAGAACTGAAGGATGGTCTGCAAAGCAGGTCAGCAGCAGGTTCCAGCTGTTAAAAAGTCCATGGATCACCATGGTTGTCAGAATACTTCCCGTCCTGGCCGCGATCACGGCAAAAAGGAGGCCTGCAAGCAAGGCATAGGTAATCTGGTTCACATTCATATGCAGTAAGGCAAAGAGAAGGGAAGAAAGAATCAGGGCTCTTTTCTTTCCCGGAATTCTCTGCATCAGATAACCGCGGAAAAATATTTCTTCAAATAAGGCAGGCATGACGCCAATAATAACGATGGCCGTAACAGGCGTCATGGCAGCATAGTCCATAGTATCATTGACATAATTGCGGAAGAAGATTGTCGACATTTCCCCCACATAAGACAGGGCGATCAGGGTTGTTATAGATACTGTCACGGCCAGAAGAAAGTTCCTTATGGGGATGGCCCTGACAGACAGAGTTTTCGCCAGGCTCCGGGGCTCCAGCTTCTGAATCCAGACAATCCCCACCAGCTGCGTCATATAGAGAATATATACAGGCCGGAAGGAAGGAGCGATCAGCTTGACAGCTACAATGAGGACCATTCCCGCCAGGGCCGCCTGAACAGTCCGGGCTTTTCCTTTGTAATGCCATAATATGGCACAGGCAGCTGCAAGGCATACTGCCAGATAGAGAATCATGCCGGTCCTGGATCTATAAAATACCGACCCCGCCAGAGCACCGATAATATAAGTCCATATTGCAATGCTCCAAATCCTGTCTGCTCCCATCATTTCATCTTACCCCTCATGATTGCCAAAGGCTTTCTACAACTTGCGGATTCCGTCCGCTTCTATTACTATGCTCTTTTGCCTGTACAATCTTCCTATAGCACGTTTAAACTCATTCTTACTCATTCCGAACTCCGCCCGGATATCATCCGGAGCAGACTTGTCATGATAAGGAAGGAATCCGTCATTCTGACAAAGCTTATCGTAGATTTTCTCACAGTCGACATCCATCTGAACATGCGCCTTGTTCCGGACGCTCAGGTTCATTTTTCCGTCTTCTCTGACAGAAATCACACGGGCTGTGATCTCCTCTCCCATGTTGAAGCGGCGGACAAGCTCATTCTTCGGAATCATGGCCTGATACCTGCAGTCTACCGCAACAAAGACACCAAAATCAGGATTGCTGGCATATACAACGCCCTTGACCTCATCATCTTTTTTGTAGGGACTGTCTGTCCGCAGCATGTCATATACTTTCATGGTAGCACAGAGTCTGGAACTCTTATCCTCATAAAGTCCCACCAGAAAGCGGTCGCCCTTTTTGACCTTTCTGGTCTGCTGGGCATAGGGAAGGAGCAGATCCTTCTCCAGTCCCCAGTACATAAAAGCACCAACAGAATTAACCTGGACTACTTCAAGAACAGCCGTTTCCCCCAGTGTCAGCATGGGAATCCTGGTTGTCGCAATCATTCTGTCACTGGAATCCCGGTATACAAAGACCTCCACCGGATCATCCACAGAGAGGTCAGCCGGCACCTGTTTGATCGGAAGAAGAATCTCCGCCGTCTTGTCACCTTTCTCCATACTGTCTCTCAGATAAACACCAAAGCCTGTCTTATGGTCCATATACAGTGTTTGTTTCTTTCCTATTTCTATCATCTTGTCCCTCTTTACTGATTAAACATTTACTTGTAATTCTTCTGATTATCCTTCAGCCTCTTCCGGGCCAAAGGTAAACTTCACATAGGCCAGCAGCTCTTCATCCTGGTTCTCAAACTTGACGATCCTGTCCGTTCCCTTATCCTGAATAAATACCCGGATCCGGTCACCGTCTGCGGCACTCTTCCTGTAATCGATCTTCACCTTGGACAGCCGCCTGCCTTCCTTCAGAAAACCTTCCGCCCACATGGCATAATACTGATTATTTACATGTCCGTTAGTATCCAGATAAAATGGCATGACCGGAATGGAAGCGACAGCTTCCCAGTCACTTCCGGCACGGATCTTTCTCCTGATGGTCGGCTTGATACCGCCGTCAGACGATCCGAATCCGCTGGTCATCTCATAGGGAACCCGTACAGGAAGAAGCTTCTCTATATCCATCAGGATCCACATGGAATCCGCCCTTACCAGAACATTTCCTTTACTGTCATGGATATTAAAGCTCCTGTATCCGTAGTATCCTTTCATCAGATAGGGATCTGTACTGATCGTGATTTCTTCAAAGACCTCCGGTAATCTTATGATTTCAATATCATAAGCAAGAAGGAACCAGCCGTGGTTATGAGAAAGATTCCTTTCAAGGCCAAATCCGATTACCTCCGAGTGCAGGGTCGCCGCATCCTGCATATAATTCAGAATCATATGCAGACTCACCTTCTGCGCACGTGTGCACTCACTGTAGCGTACCTTAATATCCATATCAAAGTTCATCTTATATTCCTCGCTTCACAAAAAAAGGATTCTGTCATACATGCCATGCTAACAGAATCCTCTGGAAAATGCAATATGAAACAGATTACAGACTGCTTTTCTGCTGCCGGTCAGGCCGTCAGATCAGTCTGTTCTTCTTCTCCTGCTCTTCAGCAATAATCATCTTCATCGCCGTCTCCACTGCAGCTGTCTCACCGAAGAAGGCCAGAGTTGTAATGTGCTGCGGGCAGCTGCCGTTGATCTCTACGGGAAGAACATTGCTTACCTTTGCAACACGGTCTCCGTAGTAAAGGATGCCTGCAACAGTTGTCTGGAAGAGGCCTACTGCGTCAAATCTTCTCTGGCTGAGCTCTTCCTGGCTCTCCTTGTTCATCTTTCTGGAGAACATTTTCATGGTCATACGGCTCGGATTATAAATAATACGTGCTTCGTTCATGGTATTACCCCACCTTTTCTATCAATACTGATTATAACGGACATATCTCACTGCTCATATCATACCATATATTGTGTTTTACTACAATGTATTTTATTGTACGGAAAATGTGGCAAAACACACAATTATGTTTCATCGGCGTATTAAATGCGGCCACAAAAAAAGAACTCCGGTAAAACCGGAGTCCCAGTCTGACAGCGCTACCAGGATTCGAACCTGGAAATGCTGGAATCAGAATCCAGTGCCTTACCATTTGGCGATAGCGCTATAAAATGTTGTAAACACAACGAGTGTGCGCAAGAGGATTCGAACCCCCGACCTTCTGGTCCGTAGCCAGACGCTCTATCCAGCTGAGCTATGCGCACTTAAATTTTTAAAAGATGCCGGTGATCGGAATCGAACCGATACGGGAGTATAAGTCCCGCAGGATTTTAAGTCCTGTGCGTCTGCCAGTTCCGCCACACCGGCATATATATGGGACCTACAGGGCTCGAACCTGTGACCCTCTGCTTGTAAGGCAGATGCTCTCCCAGCTGAGCTAAGATCCCATATGATATTCCTTGCGGAATAAACGACCCGGATGGGA
>CACZQE010000219.1 GCA_902783205.1 uncultured Lachnospiraceae bacterium
CCCTTGACGTTTACGTCAAACATCTTGCTGAAAGAATCATTGTTCAGCTCGTATTCCGGTCTCTCGCCGGCCACGTCAACAAGAAGTCTGGGGAGGTTGATTCCCGCGTTGTTGACCAAGGCGTCGATCTTGCCGTATTTTGCGATCACGGCGTCAACCATTGCCTGCACGCTGTCCGGATCCGCTACATTACACTTTACACAGTAAGCGCCGTCCAGCTCATCACCGGTCTCAACACTCATGTCGACGATCACAGCATTCGCTCCGACCTTCTGAAGGCACTCAACCACATGCTTGCCGATGCCTGAAGCACCACCTGTTACAATTACAACTGCATCTTCCAGATCCAGCCATGTGTTACTCATCTTACTTCCTCCTTCTTTCTTTTCATCCGGCTTCGGGAAATACCATTCGGCTTCCCGGAAGCACTGCTTCTTTGTTTGTGGCTTCATTTTAGGAAAAAAAGGGAGGAAGTTTAATGCCAACTATTTCTGATTTCCGGAAATCCATTAATCCACTCCATTTCCGAAGCCCGGAAATATGGTGTATTATGTACGGTTTTTACATTTATTAGCCGCTTGTTCTGTGCATATTATTGAATATGTCTCTTTCTTTCTATATATTACTTTTATAATTATATTTATTAAAGTTATTATAATTATACGGTAGAATCCGCAAATGTCAATGGTTTATCCGAACTTTTATAAATATTTTTATTAAAGTTCGCGAGCCATTTCCAAAAAAGCAAAAAAAAGCGCTGCCGCGGAAAAAAACCGCGGCAGCAGCTTAATGTATCACAATGTAAATCGCTATATCTGTCTTTTATTTACTCTTATCTGGTCTTTTTTCTCATCACGGTCCAGATCTCGAGCATTATAATCATGGATACCAGGAAGAGCATGACCATACCTGTTACAGGCGTCTTGTCACCGGTAGCGGATCCTTTTCCTGATTCGGATTTCTTCTCATCATCTTCACTGCTGTTTCCGGAATCCTTATCGTCCTCGAGGATGATCACTCCGTCATCTCCCACGGTCACACTGGTGTCCTCCGTCTCTTCATCCACTGTCCCGTCGTCATTAAGGACAAAGGTCAGGTCTTCAAAGACTTCATAGCCCTTGGGGGCGCTTACTTCGTGAACTGTATAGACCACGCCCGGTTCCAGGCCGCTGACCTGGTGGTCCGACTTGTCGGATTTCCACTCATGGACCACAGTGCTGCCCTTCTTGATCTGGAGTTTAGCCCCGGAAAGACGTTTGCTGGTATCAGATATCACCTTCCGAAGTTTGACGGATACTGTCTTACGGGTATTGGTGATCCGGTAGGACCGGGTTCCTCCTCCCGCTTTTGTAATATCCTCCACTTTTGTGGTATAGGCTCCGGACACGCCGGACACACACGTCTCATCTACAGAATATTTAACAACACCCTCCACAGGCAGTCCCGTAAATGTACCTTTGGTCTTCGATGAAGTCAGTGTCAGGGTCTGGCCGGTCTTCTTCCCGTCCTTGAGAAGAGCTACTATGACCTTGGCCCCGCCAGGCCATGCTATTGTCTTACCGGACTTGTCTTTCCAGACTTTCTCAACCGCCACTTCGGTAGTAGCCGGGGTTTCCTTATTTAAAGTATTCACAATCCTGTATGACTGGACACCACCACTCTCTTCAGTGATGTCTTCTATCTTCGTAGTATAATCCCCGGGCACGCCGGACACGCTTTTTTCAGAAACCGTAAAGGCAATCGACTCATACATGGGCAGATCTTCGAACTTGCCGCTCGGCTGATCAGCCGTCAGCTTAAGTGTCCGGTTACTTGTCTGTCCGTTTTCCAGGAGCGCCACCGTGACTTCGGCATCATCCGGCCAATCGACATCCTTGTCCTCACTGTCCTTCCATACCTTCTCAACACAAATTTCAGTCGTGGCAGGTTCAACAGTCACTTCATTGGATTCTGCTTTATACTTTTCTTCCCCGTCTGCAGTCACAGAGTAAGATGCCTTGTTGGGCACGCCTTCATGACTGCCGGGATAATCTTTACTGGTCACGGTGCCGTTATCTGTTACCGTCTTTTTGGCACTTTTATAGGTATCAAGGTCTTTCACCACACTGTTGTCAAGCTTTGCATCGAATTCAACCTTGACCCAGTGGCCTCTCAGACTCTCAGCATCATCGATGTTCACAGTCAGGGTCTTGCCGCTGATGGCAGCTTTGGCATCCCCGATTGTTGTTCCCTTTCCGGACACGGTTCCATCCGCGGCATGGTCATTCTCTGTTCCCACATCCGAAACGGTTACCTGTCCTGCAGAAGATACAAACTCCATACCGTCAACCAGCTGGTCTGTTATCTTTGCGCTGTCCGCGTCCTCTGTGATGTAGGCCAGGATCTGACAGGAGTAACTGATATCGAAGGCCAGAAGGGGCAAATGAAGATCTTCTTCAATATACTTCTCGATGGAGGCTTCTTCATCTCCGGCTGCCTTTGTACGCAGGAAAGGAAGGGTCAGACTTTTGCCTGCAGTTGTTGTCCGGTCGCTTTCTCCCTCTTTTTTCAGCGTAATCTTCACGGTGTTAGAAGCAGAAGGCAGAGAGATCTTAATCTGGTCCGTATCTCCGATTCTTTCTTCGTTAAGGTATACTCTGATCCGGACGGACATTTCAAATTCCTTTTGCGGTATATATCTTCTGTTCAGATTCATCCGGACAGTCTGATCTTCTACCTGGAAAGTGCCGATGCTCTTTCCTTCCGACAGTACATAGCCCTGGCCCTTAAAACTTTTGACCGGATTTTTGTCCGCAGCGCCGTTCAGATCATAGATCCATGTCTCATTTCCGGACAAAACATCCTGTTTCCCGGCGGGAACGGCAAATGATACTGTAAGATCCACATAACCGTTTTTATCAACTGCCTCTTCGGAATCCACAGTAACTTTGATCTGGTCCGCAAGATCTGTGATCAGGTTCTCATCTGCAGCTGAAGAACGGTCGGCAGACGCGCCTTCCTTGTCTTCCGCAAGGGAACCGGTGGAACTTGCCTCAACCTTTTGATAGCCGGTCACTCCTCCTGCAGTCAGGACCATTGTCAAAGCCAGCAGCAATACCAAAAATCCTTTCAGCAATTTTCTGTCCATAATCTCTCCTTTACAAACAGCCATAATTCTAAAATAAATGGCTTTTCTATACATTTATATATAAATTATGTTTTATAAGCTGTGTGTTGGATTTCCCGGAGAATTTCCGGATGCCGCTTCTGCGCGGAGTGTGTCGTCATAATCGATGCAGGAACATCATAAAAGAAGTGAAAAAAAGAAAAGAAAAATA
>CACZQE010000220.1 GCA_902783205.1 uncultured Lachnospiraceae bacterium
ATGCGTTCGACTTTTTTATCCATGGTATCCCTCCGTTTATACTGTCCTGCTTTCGCAGGGAGCATTCTCAGCTATTATTTCGCGCTGATTTCAACCTTGAAGTCTTTAAACTCGATTTCATAATCATCGCAGTAGTTGTCAGGCATAACAAATGTGAAGTCCTTTTCCTGGTCGATTGCCGGGAATACAATGATGCCGTTGCTTGTAGCTCCGGGCTGCACGTCACTATCAAGTTCCGGATACTGCCCGTCATAAGCTGAAGAAGATGTCTCATCCGGTGAAATCTGCTTTCCGTCCTGGATGATCTTCGTACTGTATACCCCTGCGGAAACAGTATCATCGCGGTCATTTTTCAGTGTCACAAACACTCTTGTTTCCTTTTCCGCGTACTCTACTTTGTCAACAGTCATTGAGAAATCATGCTGTTCAGCTTTGGCTGCCGGCTCAATAGACTTAATTGTAGGAACCATCACATCGACATATGTGGATTTCTCAACAGTTGCATCTTTGATCAGAGGAAGGGTCACAGTCCCTCCCATGAGGTTTTCTCCCTCAAAGGTTCCGTCAATCTTTCCGTCTACAAATACATAGTCATTCTCACTAAAGCTTTCGCCGGAATTCGTATACACAAGATAACTGTTCTCTGCATTTACCGGGTCATACCAGATCTGCAGGGCGGTCAGGTCACCATCCTTCTCCGGTGTCGTAAAGACCTGTCCTTTAAGCTTTACATACTTGCCTTTAAAGTCATCCGGGTGGGAGAACAGATCTCCTATCTGAGACTCCTCCAGATACACTTTTTCTTCAGTGGCTGCCTCCCCGCCGCCGGAACTTCCACATGCCGCCAGCAGGCTGATACACATACAGCACAGTAAAACCATCATCCATTTCTTCATAATGCGTCTCCTCCTTAGTATAAAAACATTTGCATTGTTATTGAGTTCTTCATTATGTATTCAGGTCTGCAGCCTGAGCATTTTATTATACAAAACCCACCTGTACAGAACCTGTCCATCTGACCAATTAATCTGCCCTTTTGGACATTTCATGTCATTTTTACTTCTCCTCTTCCTGAGGGCATTCCTCACTTATATAGCAGAGCACACCCTTGGGAAGCACATAGAGGACTGTCCCCTCCGCTGTATCGCCGATCTTGTCATAAAGACGTCCTGCGCTGTAGCTCTCTCCCTCTACTGTACGGGGGCTGTTGGCTACATATCCGACCTGGCCAAGACCTTCAAGTTCAACCTTGATTGCTTCCCGGTCAAATTCATTGTCCGGCTCCTTGATCAGCTTTACCTTCATCTTCGGCTCAAAGAATTCGCTGCCGTACCTGTAATTTGTTCCCGTGATTGTAAAAAATATCTTTTTCATTTATCTTTCCCCTTTCTTTGTGAGATGATTTTTTCGAAAACCGGAAGTTAATATCGCATTTTACCTCATTTAACTTCCGCCTTGTAGCTCCTATGATAATGACCGGCCAGTCCCATATTCTACCCTGACAAAGGGAACATCTGTTTCGCGGGACCCGGAAAAAAGGGCAAAAAAAATCCCGGAGTACATTTCTGTACTCCGGGACGTTTTCTCAGTTTTTCCTTTTGCAGTCTAATTCTCTCCTTTTACAGTCACATTTACAATAGCCTTTTCAGCATCCAAGGAAATGTATGCCTGATTATCATCGACCATTTTGCCGATGATAAATCCGCCGGAGAAAATGATTTCTTCTTCTTTATGAGCCGAATCCAGGTAGGCGTCTCTGAATTTATATCCTCTTGCATCTTCTCCCACACCGGATATATCATCCGCTCCAATATCCAGGATCTGGCCGGTGGGGGATATGACAAATTCACCTTCGTAGTAATCATTGTTTTCCTCACTGTGAACCAGAAGGTATCCTCTTCCCAGATTCTGTATGATGTTGCCCTGCATGAAATCATACTGTTTCTTCCCTTCCTTGTCCACCAACGTGAAATAGAATTCTCCATCCGCTCCATTCATAAATATACCTGCATAACCGTCTTTAAAGTTGGTGATGTGCGGGTAGGATGCTTTCTCGGGGATCTCTGCCGGTTTGTTGAGAGCCTTCCCTTCAAAATCATAGACGCAGATATCATTTCCGGGAACCTGTCCGTCCTGATAAGGCGTACTACTCTCATCTATATTATCCTTTTCAAGCGGGAAGTCCCGGATCTCGCCTTCGCTGACCCTGTCGGACTGGTCAGCCTTTTCCCTGTAGGCTGCCAATGCCTTATCCCAGTTCTCCTGGTTCTCCAGTACATCAAGGTTTGTCAGGCATAGACCGTGATCGCCATGAAAAATAATCTTCCCGTCACTGACGGTGCTGACCATAGGCTCGCAATCAACGTACTGACCGGTCTTGCTGTTATAGATCCCGTTTTTGTACAGTCCGGAATCATTATAAAGTTGAAAGATCCCCTGGCCCAGACAGTCGGCATTTTTTTTGCCTGCGTTCGCGGCAGCCGGATCTTTCAGTTTCTTCCCGTTTTTGTCTATGACATAGATGTAGGTCTGGTCTTCTTCCACATTTTCCACATGCTCGCGGACCAGGAACTCCCCGTCCTGATAGCCCAGCATCCGGTATTCTCTCTCATCATCAGTTACAAATCTGGAGAGTTCATTTCCCTCCTTGTCAATGATGATGAATCCGTATCCGTTAAAGTCGATATATGTAATACCGTCCCGGAAAGGCATAAATGTGTATGCCATGCTTCTGGTATGCGTTCCTTCTGATTCTTTATGAAAAAAGTCCTTGGCGATGGATATGTTGCTGATTGAATAGATTGCATTCCCGTCAGTATCGATGATGCCTAAGTGGTAATCGTCTTCCTGGTCCCACTCGGCCCAGGCACGGCCTTCAGAGAAGGGATGGGCAATCTCTATTTTGTATGTTCTTTCTTCGGATTGATCGGAATAAGAGTCTTCCTCCTCTTCCTCATAATCCTCTTCTGCATAGTCTTCATCTCCTGTATCCTCATCCGCCTCATCATAGCCGGAATTGTAGTCCTGCCCTTCCTGCCCGCCGGCTCCGGGTCCGAAATTACCGCCGCCGGATGATCCGCAGGATGTAAGGACGACCACCAGGCAGATCATGATACTTAAAATAATCAGTCTCCTGTATATGCTTTTTATCCGCACATCTGCCTCCTTTATGCCAAGGCGCTGGCGCCTGGCAATTACAGAACAAAGCCCCATCCGGATCCGGGATCATGATGGGGCTTTTTGCTCCTCATAAGAATTAACTAGTCATTATAAATCAGTGCCATAAAAACAAGGGGTTCCGAATCGGAAGCATTGTCAAGGGAATGCCACTCTCCGGGGAGGATCGTGCAGACATCTCCGGGGAATACATTTGTCTTGCTGCCGTCGTTGTCTGTAAAGATTCCTTCTCCTTCCAGGATAAAGTAGGGTTCTGTCTCGCCCACATGCTGGTGCCAGCCTACATTTGAGCCGGGCGGCAGCACGATCTTGGCATACATTCTTCCGTGTCCGTAAAGATCTTCTTTTGGTACGATATGATGCACCTCAGCCGGTCCTTTTCCGTGTCCCAGGCCCTCTCTGATCTGAAGAATCGGTTTTCTTACCATATCTTGCATCTCCTTTCTTTTACAAAAGATTATTCACGCTTTACAGCTGATTATTTATTATCTCCAAGCATTTGCTCCAGCTCTTCCCTGGCCTCTTCATAACCGGTGAAATGAATGGCGTTGAGCCCAAATGCTTTTGCTGCCTTTATGTTGTCCTTATTATCATCTATAAATACGCATTCCCCGGGGTCCAGCCCGTACTTGTCGCACAGGAGGCGGAAAATCTCCGGGTCCGGTTTGATCACTTTTACATGGCAGGAGAAGATTCCGCCGTCCATGTAGGGAAGAAAATCCAGAACTTCCCGCCTGGCATCCATGATGAATTCCGAGTAGTTGGACAGGTAGAGAACCTGATAGCCTCTTTCCTTAAGCTCCCTGATCCAGGCTATGGCATAGTCCTTCCGGTCCATGCAGTCCCTGACGTTAGCCAGGGTTTTCCGGATCTCTTCCTCGTATTCCGGCCGGGCCTGGATCATCCTGGAAAAGACCTCTTCCGAATCCATGCCCAGGTCCAGCTGGTTCCAGTAACCGGTTCCCCAGAGGGCGCCGATGACCTGCCCGATTACCTCGTCATCCCCCAGAAGTCCCTTGATGTAGGGCATGAAATTAAAGGTCATCAGGACATTTCCTATATCGAATATGACTGTTTTGATTTCCTTCTTTTCTTTCATTATACCTTCCCTTCTTCTGCCTGCATAGCATTTCCTCACAGATTCAGTCCGTAACCGGCCAGGATGCCCAGGAGGGCCGAAAGCCCGATCAGAAAGATGGGATGCTTTTTCCTGAAGGCCAGAAAGGAAATCAGAAGAAATATGCCTATGCTGATATATAAACCGACGGAACTGACAAAGCCATCCGGAAAGAATACGTCCTGTCCCACAGACAGGATGGCTGCCGCGATCAGGCCCACCACGGTCGGCCGCAGACCTGCCATGGCTCCGGAAACCAGCCTGCTTTCCCTGAACCGGTCATAGAACTTTGCCACCATCAGGATGATGATAAAGGAGGGCAGGATCACGCCCAGGGTAGCGCAGGCAGCCCCTGCCGGCCCGCCGGTCACCATGCCTATGTATGTTGAGATATTGACCGCAAAGGGTCCGGGTGTGGATTCGCTGACCGCGATAAAGTTGATCAGCTCATCCATGCCAAGCCAGCCGTGGGCGATCACTTCGCTCTGGATCAGGGGCAGCATGGCATAGCCGCCGCCAAATGTAAAAAGTCCTATTTTGAAAAATGTGATAAAAAGTACGGCCCGGATCATGGCTTCACCATCCTGACCCGGCTGACGATTATGCCGCAGAGGGCAGCCGCAATGATGACCATGATGGCGTTAATGCCGAGGAAGGCTACTGCAAGGAAAGCCAGTCCCATGACTGCATAGGAGAAAATGTCCTTGCTGCACTGGCTGTACATGGACCAGAGAGCTTTCAGGATCAGGGCCAGCACGCCGGCCCGGACGCCCATGAAGGCATAGCGGACACATTTCAGCTCCTGAAATGCCTGCAGTACAAAGGATATGGCGGAAATGATAATGAAGGAAGGCAGGACCACGCCCGCCGTCGCGCAGGCAGCACCCGCCAGTCCTCCGGCCTTATGGCCGATAAAGGTCGCCGCATTGATGGCAATGGGACCTGGTGTGGACTCTGCGATGGCGATCACGTCAAGCAGTTCCTCCCCGCTGACCCACTTTTTATTTTCCACTGTTTCCTTTTCGATCAGGGGGATCATTCCGTAGCCCCCGCCGAAAGAAAATGCGCCGATCTTGGCAAATGTTATGAATAATTCAGCATGTACCCCGTTCATTTCTCAGTCACCTTGTTGATTCCCGCAGAGGGATGTCGGTCCCTTTACCTGTCTTATGTCACTTGTCCAGAATGTTATCCCGGATGGTCTCCATGACTTCCCTGGCCCAGCGTTTCCGGGGTCCGGTCAGCTCATAGTCTTCGAAGTCCTTTGTCCTGCTGTTGATCTTAAGGACCATTCCGTCATCTATGTGTACTGTGTAGAGGAAGCGGCTGGCAATCTTTTCTTCTACCTTCTTTTTGTCCGCCGCTTTCAGACCGGTCTTTCTGGCAGTTCCGGTCACTACGCCGGTAACATCTGCGTGGTAGCGCTTAAAAAGATTCTGTATAAAGTCGAAGGAATAATATTCTGACGAATAGACCCAGATATCAAATCCGTTCTTGCGCAGATATCTGAAAAGGGCGGGAATACCGCGCCGCAGCTTCTCTTTGTAAACTCTGTCCCAGGGCGCGGGCAAAGGCGCTTCCGCTTCCATATCCTCTCCCGTGCAGAAGACCACCTCGTCAAGATCCATGGTAACCCGTCTTTCATGGACGGAGTTGCGGAGCATCTGCTTGATGTCCTCCTTCTGTGTCAGGTTGACGATCTTAATGGGAATGTCTTTCCGGCCCAGTCTTACGGCAGCCGCCCAGCGGTGATGGCCGTTCATGATCATGTAACCGTCGGGATGCATTTTCTCCACGATGACCGGCTCTCCGCTG
>CACZQE010000221.1 GCA_902783205.1 uncultured Lachnospiraceae bacterium
TCGCAAAGATCGACAGGAAGTTTTCCGGTTCCCGAAGAGCCATTATCCATCAGAGAAGAGCTCTGGCGGGAGACGGCAGCGGCAGACTTAAGTTCCGCCTGATTCTTGATCGTTTCAGTGTGGAAGTTTTCATCAATGACGGTCAGAAGGTCATGACCGCAACCATCTACACGGACATGTCCGCGGAAGGAATCTCATTTATCGCCGACGGCAGTGTCCGCATCAGTGTCTCCGGATACAGGCTTGACTTCTGAATGAAAAAAGAGTTTGCCTTTTCCGGTTTTTAGGGTAATATATCAATAGAAATCTATGTCTGATCAGGAGGTAGCTCATGAATCTTGTCTTAACTTTCAGCAGAGGATACGGCACCGGGACCAGCATTATTACGGATGAATTATCCAGACGGCTTAATGTACCGGTCTACGGCAGAGACTTTATCTGCAGGTCACTGCAGGATGAAGAGAATCTGGAAGAACAGAGAGCCATGATAAAGAAGCTTGCGCAGGAACCCTGCATCATCGTCGGAAGAGGTGCTTCCGATGTGTTGAAAGACCAGCACAATGCAGTCAATATCTTTGTTCATGCCAGACGTCCCGACAGAGTGAAGCGGATTATGCAGAAGGAAGGACTCAGTGAGGAGGAGGCCTCCGAAAAGATTACCCGTGTGGATGCGGAGCGGAAGAAGTTCTATGAGGAAAACACGGGAAAGTTCTGGGGTGATGTGGATGCATTTGACATCATCATAGACACAAGCAGGATTCCTATTGAAGATTGTGCAAGTGCCATTATAAGGTATCTTGAACATATAGGAGACCTGTAAAAAATCAAATATGACTTCAACAGAGCACGAAAGAGGGGCTGCCGCTTAGCGGCAGCCCCTGTGCTGTTTACATGTCGGGCATTCACAGCATTTATAAGAGGATAGTATGGAGGTTGGCTAATCTCCAAGAGCGGTTTTCTGTTCTACAGAAGTCCGCTTAGTGTAACATGCGAAGGTTTCATCCAGAAGTCCGGCATCGGGCTTCGGGGTAAAGAGGCTGACGATGGGGACGATCACAAGACCGGAGAGCATGGCGATAGAACCGCAGTTGATCGGAGACCGCATGATTTCCGGAAGTATCTGGGGCGCCAGCATACATGTGATCATCAGCAGGCAGCCGAATACAAAGCTGACCCAGCAGGCAATCTTTGTGGTGCCTTTCCAGTAGAGAGAGTACATAAAGGGTGCCAGGAAGGCGCCGGCAAGTGCTCCCCAGGAAATACCCATAAGCTGGGCGATAAAGGTTACGGAACTCTTGTACTGGATCAGGGCGATCACAGCGGAAATCGCGATGAATACCAGGATCAGTACTCTGATATAAAGAACCTGTTTTTTCTCGCTCATGTCCTTGATGATATTGTCCTTGAGCAGGTCGATGGTCAGTGTGGAACTTGACGCAATGACCAGTGAGGACAGGGTGGACATGGAGGCGGACATTACAAGGATTACGACCAGTGCGATCATGGGGCCGCCAAGACCCTGCAGCATGGTGGGAATGATAGAGTCAAAGCCGTTAGCTGCCACATCGATCTGGTCGGAGAAAAGACGTCCGAATCCGCCGAGGAAATAACATCCGCCGGCTACAACCAGAGCGAAGAAGGTAGAGATAATAGTTCCCTTCTTGATGGAGTCCTCATTATTGATGGCGTAGAACTTCTGGACCATTTGCGGGAGACCCCAGGTACCGAGGGATGTCAGGATAACGACAAACATCAGATTGAGGGGGTCGGGACCGAAGAAGGAAGCAAAGACGCCGGGCTGTGAGGATACAGTGGGGTCGGATACATTTGCCAGACCGTTTAAGGCTGCCATGAATCCTCCTTTACTTTTCAGTACGGCGCCAATGACTGCAACGATACCGAAGAGCATGATGATTCCCTGTATGAAATCATTGATGGCAGTGGCCATGTAGCCTCCTGCGATTACGTAGATGGCGGTAAGAACAGCCATCAGGATGATACATATGGAATAATCAATGTTAAATGCCATTCCGAACAGTCTGGAAAGACCGTTGTAGAGAGAGGCAGTGTAGGGAATCAGGAATATAAAGATAATGATGGATGAAGCGATCTTCAGTGAAGGGCTCTGGAACCTCTCACCGAAAAACTGAGGCATGGTGGCGGAATTCAGATGCTGCGTCATGATTCTCGTACGCCGTCCCAGGATGACCCAGGCCATGAGCGAGCCGATGATACAGTTACCGATACCTGCCCAGGTTGCCGAGATTCCGTATCGCCATCCGAACTGGCCGGCATAACCGACGAATACAACGGCGGAGAAATAGGATGTGCCGTAGGCAAAGGCTGTAAGCCAGGGACCGACAGAACGGCCGCCAAGGACAAATCCGTTTACATCAGTCGCATTTTTCCGGCAGTAAAGGCCGATAGCGACCAGGATGGCAAAGTAAAGAATCAGAACAATCAGCTTCATGGGTGTTACCTCTTTTCTAAAATATTTAATAAACAGAAAAACATGGCCGGAACACTTTAACACTTTAACGCGTTTAAGCCATGTCTCCTAAAACATCAACACTTTAACACACAAAATTCAAAAAGTCAATATAATATGGCAATATTCCTGTAAAAGGCATATCCGTTTGTCCCCCTGTCTGATCTGTGATATAATTTTCTGGAAAGAATAAGCCGAAATCAGATGCAGGAGGTGAACAGGAAACATGAAAAAAATCCTTTATGCAGCTGCGGAATGCGGACCTTTTATCAAGACCGGCGGCCTGGGCAGTGTTCTTGCTTCTCTGCCCGGAGAGCTCGACCATGAAAATTATGATGTCCGGGTCGTGATTCCGGCATATGAATGTATTCCTCTTGAATGGAAAGAGAAGATGGAGACAGTTGCTGCCTTCTCCGTTACCATGAACTGGCGCAGCATCCCTACCAGGGTCAAAAGGCTGATCATGGAGGGGACGACCTATTACTTTATTGAAAACCTAAATTACTTCTGCGGAGACTACCCATATTCAGATATCTGGATCGATGTGGAAAAGTTCTGCTATTTCTGCAGAGCTGTACTGGAAATGACGGCCTATCTGGATTTTGAGCCGGATATCATCCACTGCCATGACTGGCAGTCAGCCATGATTCCGGTTTACCTGCATTCTCCTTTTTACAGTTACGATCCTTTCTTTGCAGGGATTAAGACCGTCCTTACAATTCATAATCTCCGCTATCAGGGAATCACTGATATCGAAAGAATGAAAGACATTACAGGTCTGCCGGATGAAATGTTCAGTTATGACAAGCTGGAGCATTACGGAAATGCCAATATGCTAAAAGGCGGTATTTCTTTTGCGGATGAGATTACTACAGTCAGTAAGACCTACGCTGACGAGATCTGCACGCCGGAATACGGAGACGGACTGGAGGCGGTACTGGACTGGCGAAAAGATGACCTGAAGGGAATTGTCAACGGAATTGACTACAAAATGTACTGTCCGGCCAAAGATCCGGATATCCATACCAATTACGGACCAAAATCATTCCCTAAAGGAAAAAAAGAGAATAAACGCGCTCTTCAGGAGCTGACAGGACTTACTGTCGGTGAAGATCTCCTGGCAGTGGGTATTGTGACAAGGCTGACCCAGCAAAAAGGTCTGGACCTGCTGTCACCTGTGATGGACAGGATTCTTTCCATGCCTGTGCAGTTATTTGTACTGGGAGGCGGTGAGAAAGAGTATGAGGACATTTTCGCGAGGGCGGCGGAAGCCTTCCCGGACAGGGTCTATCTTAACACTTCCTACAGAGATGATCTGGCCAGGAAAATCTATGCCGGGACCGATGCTGTCCTGATGCCTTCCCGTTTTGAGCCCTGCGGCCTGTCCCAGATGATGGCCCTGCGTTACGGCTCGGTACCCCTGATCCGTGAAACAGGCGGATTGAAGGATACGGTGGCTGTATATACAAAGTCCAAAACGCCCACAGGCTTCGGTTTTGAAGCGTGTGATCCCGAAGAACTGGCTGCCTGCCTGGAAACGGCGGTCCGGGTATTCCAAAAGGACAAAGAGGAGTGGAAAAAAATCGTGGCGAGAGGCATGAGAAAGGATTATTCCTGGAAAGCCTCCTGCAAAAAATATGAAAAGCTTTATGATGAACTGACAGGCTGACGTGACCTGAGAGGACAGAGAATATGAAAATGACCATTCTGGGTACCGGAAATGCCCTGGTGACCCAATGTTACAACACCTGCTTTATTATAGAGGATCAGGGCCAGTGCCTCCTGGTGGACGGAGGAGGCGGCAGCGAGATCCTGAAAAGGATCAGGGATGCCGGTTATGAGTGGACAGATATCCGATACATTTATATGACCCACAAGCATGTGGACCATATACTGGGCGTGGTTTGGATGGTCCGGGTTATCTCCCAGACCATGCTGAACGGTGACTACCGGGGAGACGCCTGGATTTACGGACATGATGAAGTGATCGGTTATTTGCGGGATATCTGTATGATGCTGCTCAATCCCCGGGAACTGGACAATCTGGATGAGAGAATCCACCTGGTCATCCTGGAAGACGGAGAGGAGTTTGAGGCCATCGGACACAGACTGGTAGCATTTGACATCCATTCCACCAAGGCCAAGCAGTTCGGTTTTTCTCTTTACTATGGAGACGGGAAAAAGCTTACCTGCTGCGGAGACGAGCCTTATACGGAATATGAGGAAGAATATGTCAGGGGCAGCGACTGGCTTTTGCACGAAGCTTTCTGCCTCTACGGCCAGGCGGACATTTTCCACCCCTATGAGCACCATCACTCCACTGTGAAGGAGGCCAGCCAGATGGCGGAGGATCTGGAAGTCAGAAATCTGATCCTTTACCATACGGAAGACCGGAACATAGCCCGCAGGAAGGAACTCTATGAAAAAGAGGGCAGTGCCTATTACTCAGGTAATCTGCACGTGCCCTATGATATGGAAGTCTTTGAAATTGATGATGAGAAATTATAATTCCTTTATACCGCTGATGTCCGGCTCTATAGTCATGGAGTAATTGGTGTGATAGATGACGTAGCCGGGATTGGACTGGGGCGGCTTTTTCAGGTTGCCCCGCCGGGTGTAATCCACCTCGACCTTGGGTGCATTCCGCCCTGAGGAATAATAAGCGGCCAGCCTTGCGGCCTCCTCATAAGTCCGGTCCGGAAGATCATCTGCCTGCTCCAGCCTGACAATGACATGGGAACCGGCCATCTGTTTGGCATGGAACCACATGTCTCCTGCGTTGGCAAAGCGGAAGGTCAGCTCGTCATTCTGGAAATTGTTTTTACCTACATACATATGGAATCCGTCGGAGGACAGGTAGTGAAGCGGCCTTGACTTCGACGGTTTTTTTCTGCCTTTTCCCTGCCGCTTCTTCATGTAACCGTACTGTACCAGCTCATCCCGGATCATGGAGAGATCTTCCTCGTCCCCGGCAATATCCAGTGAAGCCCGGATGGATTCCAGGTGCATCAGCTCCTTCTCGGTGACATCCACCTGAACAGTCAGAGCTTCGTAAGTCCTCTTCAGTTTATTATAGCGGTCAAAGTACTTTCCGGCATTGTCCATGGGAGACAGGGTGGGATCAAGGGGTACTTTGATTTCTTTATTATCATAGTAGTTGATGCAGACAAGCTCCTTCTGGCCCGGAGTAAGATTGTAGCCGTATGTGTGGAGCATTTCTCCCCAGATCCTGTAACGGTCTCTTTTGTCCGTGTCCTTTAACTGCTTTCTTTGCAGGTCAAGCTTTCTTGCCGTTCTCTGGATGGCTGTCTGTATAATGTGACGGAGGTCAGCTGACTTCTGCCGCATCCTGGTCACCACTTCCTTCTCTTCATAGAAAATGGTAAGAGCCCGGGATATTGTTTCAAGATGACGGACTTCCTTTCCCTCGTACATGGTCAGGGCCACCGAAGAAAACTCCAGGGGACTGCCTCCCTCAAAAACGATATTGGGGTCGAAGCGGCCTGCCTCAAGATCGGAAAGAAGCCGCATCAGTTCCCCGTAGAGGGCTGTCAGCTGTCCTTCATCAAGCCCTGCGGTGGGAAGATCCCCGTCGATACCTGCCCGGTAACAGATTTCCTGGGCCAGAAGGGGACTGATTCCGTTAAGACTCTGGTAGACAGCTTTATATACGGGAAGGGGTCTTGCGGCCAGTTCCTCCGTGATCCAGGCCGCGGTCAGTCCGGAAAGGGGAATTTTTCCCTTGGACAGGGGCGCACTGTAAGGTCTGCCCGGCAGGACCTCCCGCACGGAACTGACCTGAAGGGAAATGTGTTTGATACTGTCAATGATCAGACCGCTGTCATCGGTAAAAATGATATTACTGTGTTTGCCCATCAGCTCAGTGATCAGCTTTTTCCTGCACAGATCTCCCA
>CACZQE010000222.1 GCA_902783205.1 uncultured Lachnospiraceae bacterium
GCGATACTTACTACCTCATCTCCGACCATTCCGATCAACTGAACTGTAATTGTCTCAGGTCTGAAGCCATCCTGGTTGTTAGCATCTTCCCAGATCTTTTCGACGTCGATTTTAGTAGTCTCAGGTGTGTGGCTATTTGTAATTTCGATAGGACCACTTTCGCCTCCTGCTACAGCCTCAACACCATTCGCCGGATTGATCTCCTTTTCATATGTAGTATTTGGAAGTTCTTCCTCTACTACATAGGTAATTAAGGCGCCATTTTCCTTAACCGGCAGGTCGCTCTTTGAATAAGACCATGTGTTTTCGATTCCTACTTCGGCCTCAAGAGGTACAAATTCACCTTCGTCATTCTTAACTAACACAGGGCTCTTTTCACCGTTAACAACCTTAAAGATCTTTATTTTTGCAGGATTGATTCCTTCCTTTGTACCTGGCCTAATGCCATCCTGGTTTTCATTATCAAGCCATGTCTTATTGACAGTAAGCTCAGTTGTGTCAGGAACATGTTTATTGGTGATAATGATTCCAGAGCCTTCTTCACTTTCAGTAGTAGAAGATGTATAGCCATCAGGCACTTCAATTTCTCCTACTGTATATTCAATAGGCGGAAGTACAGCTTTGGCATCACCTGCTGCTTTTGTATCTGCGCCCTTTGCAGGAGCAGCCTCTTTAACTTCTTTTTTCTTTGCAGGAGCAGCTTCTTTAACTTCTTTTTCCTTTGCAGGAGCAGCTTCTGTTGCTGCCTCTTCTGGAGCAGCTTCTGCTGCTGCCTCTTCAGGAACAGCTTCTGTTGCTGCTTCTTCAGAAACAGTTTCTTCTGCTGCCTCTTCAGGAACAGCTTCTGTTGCTGCTTCTTCAGAAACAGTTTCTTCTGCTGCTACCTCTTCAGGAACAGCTTCTGATGCTGCTTTTTCTTCAGGAACAGCCTCTTCTACTGCCTTTTCAGGTGCAGCTTCTTTTGCAGCTTCCTCGTTACTGCTGCTTTCAACTTTCAATGAACGCTGCTCTGTGCCTTCCGATGAATCATCTCCACCAACAACAACAACGGCAGCATTATCCGGCACTGGTTTATGAACATCAAGACCTGTCCATGTATGTGCCCAATCATTACTGTCATCAAGTCTTACAGGGTCTCCATACTTATTGCCCTCAGTGTCCATAAGCTGAACCATAATGTATTCAGGTCTCAGGCCATCCTGGTTATTATTATCATCCCAGACTTTTTTGACAGAATACGTTGTCTCGTCTTTATCTCTATGATTTATGATTTTAGTTTCTTTACGATTTGCGCCATTTGCATCATGCTGGTATTCAGGATCATCATAACCATCGACCGGATCCTCTTCCGCCGTATATTCTACAAGCGCTCCTTTTTCATACTTTGGAAGATCATCCCAACTAAACTGCCAGTTGTTTTCTGAACTCAGTTCTACAGTCTTATAAGTCGTGCCATTCTTTAAAAGTCTGACTTCTAACTTTTCCGGACGTAAGCCATCCTGATTATTTGCATCAAGCCAGGTCTTGCTGACGAGATATCCTCTGAGTACCGGAGTATGGATGTTTGTTATAGTCCATTTTCCGGTGGCTTCATCTTTGCTGGATGATACTGCATATGTTCCATCGCCGTCAGTTCCTGTTATTACGTCTGTCTTTGTCTCTTCGACAGTGTATACGATCTCTTTACCATCTTTGTACTTAGGCAGATCGCTGAAAGTCGCTACCCATGCAGTACCCTCACCGTCTTCGTCTACTACACCATCAAGTGTGACTTTCTTATCTGTTGGCTCTTTATCTGCATAAAGCACGAACTCTACGCTTCCCGGTCTGATGCCATCCTGATTTTCAGCATCATCCCATACTTTCGTTGCTTCGACATTCACATCTTCAGGTGTATGAGTATTTGTGATGGTGCCATGATCCTTTGCAGGGCTGCCGGTTGTCGTGTAGCCGTCGATTTCAGACTCGGTTACGGTGTACTCTACTTCCTGTCCGTTGTTATATCTTGGAAGTCCTGTGTAAGTAATGGTGTATGTGTTGTCATTATTATCAACAACTGTTGGCTCTTTGCCTTCAACTGCTGGTGAGAGTGTCAGTTTCGCCTTCAGCTCATCAGGTGTCAGGCGGAAGCCTTCCACATCTTCCATATCATCCCACACTTTTGTGATCTCAAGATCAGTAAGCGCATAATCGTTTGTGTATGTAACGGTGTAGCTTGTCTTTGTGTTCTCGATCTTACCTGTTGTGGTCTGTCCACCGGAGAAAGTGCTGTCCGCACCTTGTGTCAGCTCCGCTTTAACAAATGCAAAGCTTGAACCTGTAGGCAGGCTTTCTTCGAAGGTATAGGTCGACCTGGAAGGCAGGTTCAGGAAACGCAGATTCCATCCGTCCTTCATCTGTACAGAAACGGTATTCTTAGAAGGAAGATAGTAATAACCTTCCGCATCTGGTCCTACCAAACCAGTACCGGATACGTTGGCATCCATAACCGCTGCTCCAGCCTTCGTATCATAAATCGAGAACCACAGCCAGTAATCAGACAGATGATCCGGATCATCTGTAGGCTCATTAGCAGGTGCCTTGGAGTTGTTCACTTTCAAGGTGAACGGGAAGGTTGCATCCTTAGGTGCATCTTCTCCGGTAACAACCTTCGTCAGGTTCAGGTTGGAACGACGATGGTTGATTGCCGTCAGACCCGCTGCACTTGTATCAGCGTAATACTCTTTGTTATTGATCGTATACTTCGTTGCGCCTTCAGGAGCCGGATGCGCAGCGTCGACCTGGATGAGCATCGTCTTTGTTCCATTGATGAGCATCGGGTGCACTACAGGAGACTCGAGTTCCCAATGATACTGCTCATCGCCAAGCTCAGCGAACTTGAAATCATGCCCTTCTGCACCAGGGAGAACCCTTCCGTTCTTGATGATACCAATAGAGATGAACGATTCCGTTGACCAATCGTTATCATCACTGATCGTATCAGTATGGAATGGCTGATCATTCATGAGGACCGTAATCTCGAGTTCGTCGACATCAGGATCTCCGCCTTCCCACTGTTTCTCTGCTTTCAGTGTTTCAGCGTCAGTCGCAACAGGATCTGGATTGGTGTATCCGGTAGTCTGCCGCCCCGCTTCATCACGAGTATCATCGTAGCTCAATGTTGCATTGGTATTGGTACGGAGGCTGTAACTGCCATTACCATTATCTACGATGTATTTTTTGATCTCTGTATCAAGAGAAGCATATGTAATATCGCCATTCTTCAGCTTAGCGATGATATCATATGTTTCCTGACTCGGATAGCAATCGAAAGTTACGGAATAAGTAACACCGTCTAGCAAAGTACCAACAGAACTAAGATCCCACTTGACAGCACTGCTCTCAAAACTTGCTTCAGGTGGGTCATAATCGTAGAGATCATTTCGCCCTGTCCATTCGTATTTGAACTGTCCACCAGAGACTTTACCTTGGACTGTCACAGTCTTCGAACCCCATGTAACAGTGCAAGTGCCGTCATTGTTATCTCTTACAGTGTATTCTATCGTATTACCCTTACTGTCTATACGGGTGAATTTGTTGCTCACCACTGGAATTGAGATCCAATACTGATATGAATTTGTATCGACTTCCAGCAATTCAGCGAAGCCAGTGCTCGTCTCCACACTGTGGGTGGTACCATCGTTGATCTGAACCGACGCAATACCCAACGCCTGTACTACTTTCTCGAATATCTCGTCGATAGCAGCGTTCAGCTGACTTGTGTTGCCAGCATTGAAATAGTTAGGAGCTTCCTGTGTTGCCGCAACAACATTGTTAATGTTTCCACCACGGTGCTGGTTGTTGACAGAAAAGTACATAAGGTCGTCAAGAAGATCGGCCTCGGTGCCGTATGCATAGATGCCGTAGAATGTGCCTTCTGTACCCGCAACGGAAGTCGCAACATCGTACGCTTCTTCTGTCGCAGCGTTATAACGTTGCCTCAGCTGCTGAATAGTAGCACCAGAAGGGTTGATCGGGTTGTTGCCCGTGGTGCCATCTGCAGTCGGTGCGCCGTCGGTAATCATAATCACAAAAACCGGGTCATCATTATTCTGCTTGGCAGAGGTAACGAGAGTATTAGCCCGCATCAGAGCATGTTCCCAGTTCGTACCATTATTTCCGGTATAAGTGAAGTTGTACTGATTATCACCCGCTCCGTCATCGAACCTGTTCGCAAGATTGGTTACATTTGTTGACCACCCCTCCGCTTGCGTAGCTGTCGGCCCGAATGTAACAAGGGACACGTGAATATTGTCCCCGTTCTGATATCCAGCCAGACGTGTCAGGAAATCATGGACTACATCTTCCGCTTCATCTGCGCGGCTGTTTCTTGAATCCCCAGCGCGGCTAGTCATACTTGATGAAACATCGTATACAACGACAACGTTTACACCGCCGATTTCCTGCACATCATCATCAGCATCGCCAGTGACTGTTAATTCAAGATTGTACGTGCCGTCTCCGTTATTTTTGAGACTCTTTTTGTGATCGGGTACTTGTCCTACTGCCGCATAGGCGGTCATCAGCGATACCGGCATATACGTGATGACCATCGCCAGAGACAGCAGTAAAGTCAGTGCCCTTCTCCTTAAATTGTTCAGCATATTCCCCTCCATATAATCCCCTATGGGGTGGGTAAAGTGATAAAAAATTGTTAATAATTTGTTGCATTTAGCGGCTGTGCATAGACAGCCAATATACGGATTTATAATAAAAAAAGTTGCGCAACATATGCGCAACATATTGCATGTATTTCGTGCTGTAATCGGCCCCTTGTTTAAACATTTTTAGCGAATATAGTGTTTTTCTTTATGAACAACTATTAAGAAAACTATATGTAGTTTTTTCCTCCTATATCTGGTATTTTCTGCAATTATTATTATTTGTTAAGAATTTGCTGTTCCGGCAGCATAATCGTCACTTTCATGCCGGAACCGGTGCTTTCCATCTCGAGAGTGCCGCCGCTTTGAATAGCCAGGCGGGTGCGCACGTTCTCGAGACCGACGCTTTTTCTTTTGTTGCGGTTTTTGGCGGTTTCAGGCACTTCTGCGCGCGGGCCTGCATTCGCACCCGCAGTTGCATCACCGGCAGCGGCGGCACATCCTTCCGTTCTGTCCGTCACTTCTATGCAGACATATCCACCGATCTTACGCGCAGCAATAGTGATCTCCGTAACACTCGCTGTTTCATGGTTCGCACCATAAGATGCTCCGTATGCGCCATGCTTCACCGCGTTCTCCACCACCGGTTGGAGCACAAGCGGAGGCAGCATGAAGTCTGTTGCCTCCAGCTCATATTTGACTTCAAAATTCCCGCGGCCTGTCAGCTTCTCAAGATCCAGATAGGCCTGTGTAAGTTCAAGCTCTCTGGAAAATGGTATAAGTTCTTCTGCAGTCAGGCTCTCAAGATTACTTCTCAAGTATTCCGAGAAAGAATCAATGGCCTCTCTGGCCTTAGCCGGGTCTGAATCGCATAGGTTTCTGATGCTCTGTAAAGCGTTATATATATAGTGCGGAGAAATCTGCTCAGCGAGCAGCTGCACCTTGCCTTTCGCAAGCTCAGCCTCGTTCTCTGCAAGCTCGCGCTCGATATAACCAAGGTATTGTTCGTTGAGAATCAGCAGCATAAGAGAAAGTCCGAGGCCTGTCAGCCTTATCGAATCGAAAGCCAATGGAATCACAAGTGTGATCAGTCCCAAAAAGGACGCCCTCCCGAATTGCCGCATTACAGATCCAGAGCAGCTTTTATATATATGTAGAAAACAGCTTGCAAACTGGGCCAGAGTTGCCAGGGTCAGTGCATTGATGCTCCCGGTGAGTACATACAGGATTGTTCCTGCAACAAAGATGACAGCAACTGCTGTTAATCTGGTTTTCAGACTGCTTCTGCTTTTTCCTCCATTGACATAGATAACATATGCAGCGGATTCCATTACACCTATAAGGATCAGTAATAATGACAGGATCCATATTGCATCAGCCGCTACCGGAAAAATATGTGCGGATGATTTCCATACGAGTCCTTCCGGAAGCATTTCTATCGTTCTCGCAAGAAGACGTGTGTTTATACCTGCCAGCATAAGTATTGCGGACGCAAGCAAATGACCGGGTTCAGTGCGTTTCTCGGTCTGCCGACTGATCGATACCGTCAATATAATAAGAAACACTACAGCCGTTATGTCGCTAACAGTATAGATGATGTCATCAAAAGGCATAGGATAATTCATTATTTCAGATTAATCCTTTAGCAATCACGGTCCCTTGTTTTTTCCAGATCAGGAATGCGGCATCTGATGCTCTGTGATACATTAAAAGCACGAGTATGATTCCCACGATATCAAATGCCACTTGTATGGCTGCAAACATGGTGCTGTCTTCAGAAGATGCAAAGAATCGCAGAATCGCACCAACGCTGCTGCAGCACAGATATATGTTGCCTAACCTTTCGGATGCCATCGCGGAAGTAATGATGCCTTCCTCTCTGAGTATCTTTCCAAAGCCTGTCATCAAAAAGAAAAAAACTGCTCCCATCAGCAGCCTCTCGGCCGCTAACAGAAGCAACATAATCCTTTCCACCACGGAAATTGCCGCCTCATAATTGCTGACCATAAGCCACAGCTCTACCGTGACCAATAACAGCACAACGCATTCAAGGAGAAGCACAGAAACCATGATCCTGTACGAAGTTATAAATCTCGGCGAAAGCGCAATTACTCCCACGAAGCACAGCACAGCGGCTACAAGATCAATGAAGCCTGCATAACGTAATGTCGTGTATATTAAATCTGCTCCGGCCACCCTGCTGACCAGCATGACCGCATCGATTATTGCTTTAAACAGTATTGTATATGTCAGTATTCTCAGGGCACGGAAACTGACCCTTTTATTGGTGTTCAAATTCCTCCCCCTCTTAATCTGAACAACTAGTGTGATTTTATTCAGTTATATCAAAAAGATTTCCTATAGTCATCTCTGCCCACGAATACTGAGCCATATATTCTCCCCGGAAAGCGTTGACCGAACTGTTGTCACCCTTCAGGAATTCATAGTAGTCGCAGCTGACTTTCGTGGCGTCAATACCCCAGGTGTTCCAGTTTTTCACGATCACATCTCCGGCGCCGGCATTCTCGAGGTCCTTTTTCAGCGCTGCCATAATAACACGACACTGTGACTTAAGTTTCTTGTCTGCCTGCCTGTCCTCCCAAAGTACTGCGCAGATCTCACTAACTGTACAGCTTGCGCCTCTGCGATCCACCAGATATGCAAAAGCTTCCTTGCTTAAAGCTCTTGAAAACTTGATGATTCCCTCGCTGTCGAACACCTCAAAATTCCCGAAGCAATGCACCTTGAGCAAATTCTCATCTTTCTTCGGAACAGGATTCCGGAGGTTGTTGATCTCCTCACGCAGCTTTTCTTTAGTTGCAGGTTTCAGCACATAACCGCTGACATGCATACCAAAAGCATCAACTGCATACTCCGGGAAGCCCGTCACAAAAACGATATTCGTGTCCGGTGATTTTTTCTTGATCTCAGCAGCCATTTCGAGGCCGCTCATCCCGGGCATCTCGATATCGAGCCAGACTATATCCGGCTTGTTTTCATTAACAGAGCCAAGCAGCTCTGCCGGATCGTTACCGGCGTAATGTGCCCCTTCCGGATTGATCTCTATCATCATGTCCCTGATCTGCTGCGCAGTTGGCAGCCTGTCATCAACTGCTAATGTGACCATATACCCTCCATGATCATATTCTGCGACTTCATAGCGGCATTATATTCTATCGCTATGACTTTAGTACATAAGTGCTCTCATGTTTTTATATGTTTTTTATAATTATTGATGGAAATTATCTTATGTTGCGCTGTGCTACAAATGCGCTACATGTTTAAAAAGTCGTCCGCCCAATTTTTGATATATCCATTCTGCAAAAGCTTCACCAAATGAAAACGAGAGAATCAGATTTTAATATCCGATTCTCTCGTTATTCGTTTTCTCTTCAGGTGAGTTTCAAAAGATGAGTTTCAAACCTCAGTCAAGATTAACTACCTGTTGCCATTTTTAGTTTGCTGCTTCAGGTGCTTCAGCTCCCTTGTCATCATCGTCGTCGTCATCGAGTTCTGATGCCTTCTTGTTGAGTA
>CACZQE010000223.1 GCA_902783205.1 uncultured Lachnospiraceae bacterium
TAAAAAATATCCTCCATATACTCTGTTTTATAGATACTCTATTTTATAGAGTATCTATGGTCCGGAGTATAAACCCGTCCGGATGAATAGTCAAGGACGATCTGTCCTATAGGACAAAACGGCATAAAATACTGCACCCGCAGGGAAGCAAAGCCCTGCGGGTACAAAAATATATTAACGGTTTAAAAGCCGGTATTTTCTCGGCGTTATACCATATCGGGCGCTGAACAGACGATAGAAAAAGCCGAGATTTTCATAACCGATCAGGTGGGCTATATCGTCGATATTGGTATTTGTTTCCAGTAGCAGCCTTGCTGCTTCTTCGAGGCGGATGTTTTGACGCAGTTCCTGAAAAGTCATTCCGCTTTGTTCCTTAATAAGATCATTAAAATAGTTTCGGTTATAATAGTACTTGTCCTGAAGCTTTTCAATTGTGATATTGCGACAGTCATTTCGTATATCATTTCGGATTTCATCAAAGAGAAGTCGGCGCATATCCATCTGGGAATAAGAGGCAAGATCGAAGCGGTATTCCAGAGCCAGATGATAAATCAGGCGTATCAGGTGACCATTGATTATATGGGTGGAACCCGGCGCAGGTTTTGCAATTTCCCGTATGATTTCAATTATTGAAATATCTGACTGTGTTTCTTCGACAGACGAAGGCTGGGGTTTCAGCGAGCCGTAAAGATGGGTGTAATCAGAACGATGTTCCAAAAGCAGATCAGCCACAAAATTCTTATAGGGAGAATGAGAACTGTTTGTAAAAAGACGGGCGAACAGACTGTCGGGGATAGCAAGAAAAAGAACACAGGCACCATTGCCGTTAAGGTAATCGTAATGCATGATGTCATGATTGACAAAGACGACATCTCCTTTATGAAAATGGAAATCTTTACCGGCAATATTCTGTGAGAAATCCCCCTGCACGACATACATTAGCTCTATGTAATCATGCTGATGAAGCGGTGTTGACTGTCCAGGAGCGAAGGTTGTATAAAGGAAAAGAGGAGACTTGTTCTGAGAAAACTTATAAACCGAGAATATGGGCTTTTCTGATTCAAACTCCCATAAGGTAAAAGATAACTGATCTTCGATGTGATGAAAAACTGTGGAAGCGGGAATACTTTCCTCTCCCAAAATTTTGGAAAAAGGAGTAATAATCTGCTGGATTGCGACAGTATTCATGACTTGTCCCCTGCTTATTGTTTTCTTTAACAAAAGAGTATACTCTTTGCGGATAAAACAAGCAAGTGGCATAAGGTAAGTTTTTTTGCCAGTATAAAAAGCTGCGACATATTAATATGCGTTTTTTTAGACTATACTGCTGTTGTCCAGATAAAAACGAAAGGAAAAAGGAGGAATTTGTATGAATCTGAAACTGTTCAGCCGCGGGCTTGCAGGAATTCTGGCTTTTATCTTTATTGCAATGCTCGGGCTGACAAGCCTGGCTTTTGAAGCAAAGGCGGATGTGAACCAGCTCCTCGGTACGGCCTCTTATAAGATCGTGGATACGGGAGACGGCAGTGAGGATACAGAGTATTTTAAAAAAACCACGAAATCGATTGACAGTTATATGGATCAGAAGCTGGCACTTACAGAGGAAATTGCGGAAGAAGGCATCGTTCTCCTGAAGAATGACGGAACACTCCCTCTTCAGAACGGAGCAAAGCTTACTGCACTCGGTAAGGCAACGACGGCGATGGTTTACGGAGGTTCATCCGGTAACGCTGCTATCGGTAACATGGGCAACAGTGAAATCAACTGGACGCTCAAAAGAGGGCTTGAAAGTGCAGGCTTGGAATTAAACCCGTCTGTATGGAGTTTTTATGAAGCTCAGGGGCTCGATTTCCAGGCAGATCCATCAACGGAACCGGATCCTTCGGGCATTCCCGCAGATGATGCAGCGGACTACAGTGATGCTGCGATTGTCGTTTTTTCGAGAGTCACAGGAGAAGGCGGCGACGCTCCGGATGGGTATTATGAACTGACGGAAACCGAACTGGCACTGATTGACAAGGCAGCGGAGATATCGGATAAGATCGTTGTTGTAATCAACTCATCTTCTGCAATGGCAGTACATCCCATTAAGGAAGATTCCAGAGTCGGCGCGATCTTGCAGGTCGGAGGGTTAGGAGCAAGAGGAACAAAGGCGCTGGCCAGAGTTCTTACAGGGGCTGTTAATCCATCCGGAAAACTGACAGATCTCTATGCTGCAGATTCCCGTTCTTCTGCAGCATATCAGATGGCAGGAACGACAGAATACCTTAATGCTTCGGAAATCTCTGCTGCAGCTGACAGCTCTCTTGGCATCGGTGCTGGAGGCACAAAATATACCATGTTTTCCGAAGGTATTTATGTCGGCTATAAGTATTATGAGACTCGCTATGAAGACACGGTACTGGGTCAGGGGAATGCGGATGGTAAAGCAGGAACCTTCCTTTCAAAAGCCGGCTGGAATTATGCTGATGAAGTGGATTACTCCTTCGGATATGGCCTCAGTTATACTTCTTTTGAGCAGACACTGACAAATCTGAACGTGAAAGACGGTGTCGTAACTGCGGAGGTTAAAGTGAAGAACACCGGCAAAGTAGCAGGAAAAGATGTTGTGGAGCTTTATGTACAGAGTCCCTTCACGGCATATGACAGGGAAAACGGCGTGGAAAAGTCAGCTGTCCAGCTGGTGACGTTCGGAAAAACCGGATTACTTCAGCCTGGCGGGGAAGAAACCATTGCTCTGAAAATGGATGTCTACAATTTTGCAAGCTATGATTATCGGTCTGCAAAGACATGGATCCTGGATGATGGAACCTATTATTTTGCAGTCGGTAACGGCGCGCATGATGCATTGAATAACATACTTGCGGCAAAAGGCAAGACGAAAGCTGACGGTATGACAGCAGACGGCGATGCGGCACTTGTGAAAACGTGGGATAATGCTGCTTTTCAGACACTGTCCAAGCCTACTTTCACGGAAGACGGCTTTACAACAGAAAACGGCCTTTTCCATTATAACTCTGAAACAGAAATCACCAATCTGCTTGCAGATGCGGATCCTAATGCGCTTCTTGGTGAAGGAACAGTTACCTGGCTGACGCGTACCGACTGGGACGGCAGCTGGTCAGAGGGCATTCAGGCAATTTCGGCAAATCAGAAGATGATCGACCATATTACCTTTGCTCCTCTTTATGAAAAAGGTGAGCCGGTAGGAGACAGCTATCAGACTGCTGTTGAAGGTTCTCTCAGTGTAATTATGGCAAAAGGGAAAGAATATGATGATCCGATTTGGGATGAACTGCTGGATCAGCTGATTCCCGAAGAGATGATTGCAACGGTCGGAAAGAATTTTGGCGCGATTGATCCGATCCTTGGCATATCTTTCCCGGGTACTAGCGACAATGACGGTGTAGGCTCCGGCCCGGCGGTATACTATTCCGCGGAATTTGATCAGGGCTCAACAGTATTTGAAGGAATTGCCAGGTACAGTGCTGTTGATGCGAGAATGTATCCGTCAGAGACAGTTCAGGCCTCAACCTTCAATCATGAGCTCACCTATCGTACAGGAGCAATGATGAGTGAAGACTGCTATTATACCGGTCTTGACAGCCTCTGGGGTCCCGGACTGAATCTTCACCGTCACCCATACGCAGGCCGTAACTTTGAATACTACTCTGAAGACAGTATGATGACGTATATTGTCGGTGCGCAGATCACAGCCGGGCTCCAGTCAAACGGTGTGATTGCTGGGCCCAAACACTTCTGTTTTAATGATCAGGAGACGGATCGCTACGGATTCGCTGTCTATGTAAATGAGCAGGCAGCACGTGAAAATTCGCTCCGTGGCTTTGAAGGAGCTGTGGCAGTTGCCGGCGCGATGGAGATCATGACTTCTCTCAACCGCATTGGGCCTGACTGGCTTGGTGTAAGCGATGAACTGCAGAACGGAATTCTGCGCAGTGAGTGGGGGTTTAAAGGCTATACGATTACAGACAATGCGCTGGAACCGTATATGTGCGGACGATCCATTGTTTATGGCAATGACAAGCTGATGCTTCTACCCGGTAACAGCCGCTCAGAGGAACTGAATAAAACGGCCCTTATGAATGATGTCAACCTGTTCAGCGCAGTACGGCAGGCAACACACAGAATTCTCTACACTTATATCAACAGTAAAGCGATGAACGGAGTCTCCTCTTCGATTGAAGTTGTTCCCGTTACTCCTTGGTGGGAAACCGTTCTCATTGAAGCGGATGTGCTTTTGGGCTGCCTGACAGCACTGGCTGTTGTGGGTTTTCTCGCCGGAAAAGAAAAAGAGAAAAGGGAGGGCAAATAAAATGAGTCTGAGAAACAGAAATGCGGGTTCCATCCTAAACCTGATTGCTGCGGCTTTTGCATTAGCTGCCTTGATAGCTTATACCATTGCAGGGAAAGACAGCTATGGATTTGTTCCGCTGGTAGATGTTCTGCTGGCTGCAGGAATTTTTTCTGCACTGGTTTTTTCTGCCCGTGATTTCTTCGAGTGCGGCTCCCTCGTAACAATGGCGCTCTTCGCAGCAGCTTTCAGTGTGTTCCTGAATTCCCGCTTTATGTATTATTCTCATCAGTATTATGGGATTGCTTCGGATCCTGTTACACCAGCCATGATGACGACAACCATTGCGATGATTGGAATGATTCTTTTTGAAATGATCGCAGGGTTTCTGCGCTGGGGCAAGAAAGGAGAAAAGAAATGAAAAAGCAGTCTCTGACAAGTAAGATTCTGGCTGTGATAGCTTTCCTCCTGATACTGGCTGTCATCTGCCTTGCGGTTCATATCACCATAACGGTCATGAACGCCGGAAAGAGTGCAGGTGGTGAAAATCTGGAAGA
>CACZQE010000224.1 GCA_902783205.1 uncultured Lachnospiraceae bacterium
AGAGTTCTCAGAATCTGTTTTGCGCTGGCGATTTCTCCTTCCGGGTCCCCGGTCAGGGACACCCGGATAGTGTCTCCGATTCCCTGGCTCAATATGATGCCCAGGCCGACCGCGGACTTGATATTGCCGCGGAAGACAGTCCCTGCTTCCGTGATTCCCACATGCAGGGGATAGGGGCAGCGGGGGGCAAGCAGTTCATGAGCCCGGACGCACATCATGACATCGGAGGATTTGATGCTGACCACGATTTGGTCATATCCCATCTCTTCGATCACAGATACCTGTTTCAGGGCGCTCTCCACCAGTCCCTCGGCCGTGACACCTCCGTATTTTTCAACCAGGTCTTTCTCCAGAGACCCGCTGTTGACGCCGACACGGATGGGAACGCCGCATTCCCCGGCCTTGTCCACCACCTGACGCACCCTGTCGGCAGATCCGATATTGCCGGGATTGATCCGAATCTTGTCGGCTCCGTTTTCCATGGCAGCAATAGCCATCCTGTAATCAAAATGTATATCCGCCACCAGTGGTATGTGGATCCTTTTCTTAATCTCTCCGATTGCTGCGGCTGCTTCCGGGTCCGGAACTGTACAACGGATTATATCGCATCCGGCCTTTTCCAGTCTGAGAATCTGAGCCACTGTTTTTTCCACATCCTGTGTGGGGGTGTTGGTCATGGACTGGATCAGGATGGGCATACCGCCGCCGATCACTCTGTCCCCGATTTTTATCTTTCTTGTATGATCTCTGTACACTTCTCTCTCCTCCTTATCACGTCTGTATTCGTCCTGTCCTGATACAGTAAAGATACTGTCGTCCTATAGAAAGAAAGCCCGCCAGAACCTGATGGCTGCAGGCTGTGACAGACTTTACGTTGATTTCTCTCTGGTATGGGTCCCTTTTACGGCATGAAGATCTTTCTGAGATCATTGGCCATGACAAGGACCATAAGCGTCATCAGCAGGACCAGACCCGCCAGATGAACATATCCTTCTTTCTCCGGCGGGATTTTCTTCCCCCGGATCATTTCCACGATGATGAACACCAGCCGGCCGCCGTCCAGAGCGGGCAGGGGCAGCAGGTTCATCACACCCAGGTTGGCGCTGAGCATAATGGCAAAGCTGATCATAGTCAGCAGCATGATCTTCACTCCATAGGCAATGGAGGCGTCATAGCTGTCGCCGATGGCATTGACAATACCCACGGGCCCGGCCATCTCATTGATGGAAACCTGACCCAGGACCAGGGATTTAAGGCTTGATACCACCAGCTTGATATTATAGCGCACTTCCAGGAAACTGTAATAAATCAGCGTCAGGGGATTGCGGACCTTCTGCATTTTCCCGCTGGTGATTCCCAGATAATAGTATCCTGTCTCCTTGTCCTGCCTGCGGACCACCACGGCAGTATGGCGTTCTCCGTCTCTTACATAGGTGACCCTGACATTTGCTTCCTGATTATGGAAAACATTAAAAAGGCTGATTTCCTTAAAACTTGCAATTCTCTCATGATCCAGGCGGATGATCTTGTCTCCTGCCTGAAGTCCTGCCTCATAGGCGCCGCTGTCCTTCTGGACCTCTCCCACCACCGGCGGATCGATCCCGGACCAGCCCGTCAGGACCAGGGCCAGAAGAAAAGCCAGGACAAAATTAAAGAAAGGACCCGCAAATATAATGGAAAAGCGCTGCAGGGGCGATTTGGCATTGAGGGAATCCTCGGACGTATCTTCCCCGTCCTCTCCCTTCATCACACAGCATCCGCCGAAAGGCAGAGCCTTGATACAGTACTTTGTCTCACCGATCTGTTTTGTAAACAGATTGGGGCCCAGACCCAGCGCAAACTCTTCCACATATACTCCGTTGAACTTTGCCAGCAGGAAGTGGCCCAGTTCATGGAACATAATGATCACGCTGAATACTAAAAGAGCAATAATAATCTTTAACATGTTAACTCCTTTGCCTGTTCACTTGAGCCCTGCCGCCAGAACAAGCAGATAATATATAATCGGTGCAGTAATGATCATGCTGTCAAACCGGTCCAGGATTCCCCCGTGGCCCGGAATAAGCTGGCTGTAATCCTTGATATCATAATTCCTCTTGATGGCGGAGGCGGCAAGGTCCCCCACGATGCTGATGACAGCCCCGATGGCCGTAACACAGGTAAATGTAATGAGGATATGATCGGCAAGAATATAATGGCGCGCGATCAGTCCGTAGAGCAGTCCCAGCAGGCCTGCCCCGATCACACCGCCTACAGCTCCCTCCACAGTCTTCTTGGGACTTAAGACAGGCGCCATCTTATGCTTTCCGAACAGTCTTCCCGCGCAGTAGGCCAGGGTATCATTTCCCCAGGCGCACAGGAATACAAGTACGATCATATAGCCCCCGTTTTCCAGCATGCGGATCCTGTATACGCAGGAAAGCATGACAGTCACGTAGAAGAGGGAGAAAAATGTGATCGCCACCTGATTGATATGGTATCTGGGGTATGTAAACACATAGATCGTCAGCAGAACGATCAGCACCAGAAGAATCAGTGGCATTTCATACTGTTCCAGGTCCAGCAGCAGAAGAAGGTAATAGAGAATAGACCCGGAATAAACTGTCACTGCCAGCATGCTTTTCTCCACACCGATCACCCGCAGCAGTTCATATATTCCGATCAGGGAGATCAGGGCTGTGACGGCAAATGTCACTATACCTCCCAGATATAAGGTGACAGCCGCTATGATCACGAGAATGATCCCGCTTTTTAATCTGGTCTTAAACATATCTTATCCTCTCAGACACCGCCGAATCTGCGGTCCCTCGTATTGTAATAGGCAATTGCCCGGATCAGCTCCTCTTTGTTGAAATCAGGCCAGAGCACATCTGTAAAATAAAACTCGGCATAGGCCAGCTGCCACAGCATCCAGTTGGACAGGCGGGTCTCACCACTGGTGCGGATCATCAGATCCGGGTCGGGAAGCTCTGCCGTATCCAGACGGGAAGAAAAAAGTTCTTCCGTTATGTTCTCCGGGTCAACCAGCCCCTCTTTCACATCCTTGCTGATAGCCCTGACAGTCCGGATCATTTCGTCCCTGCTGCCGTAGTTTAAGGCAATGGTAAAGTTGAGTCCTGTATTGACCGAAGATACCCTCTCCAGTTCTTCGATAGCATCCCGGATATCCTGATCCAGCCTGCTCTTCTCACCGATCACGCGGACACGCATGTTGTTTTTGGATGTCCTCTCAATACAGTCTACCAGATATTTTCTAAGAAGCCGCATCAGCGCCCTGACTTCTTTTTCCGGCCTTTTCCAGTTCTCTGTGGAAAAGGCGTATACAGTCAGGTATTGAATACCCAGATCCCAGGCATCCTCGCAGATCTGCTCCACAACTTTGGCTCCCTGTGTATGTCCGAAATTCCTGGGCATCAGATGCTTTTTGGCCCATCGTCCGTTGCCGTCCAGAATGATCGACACATGCCGGGGAATCCGGTATAAGGTTCCATTAATCTCTTTTTCCAAACCAGCACCTCCGTCAGTTTTCTCGCTGTCTCAGTGTAAAAAGTCAGGCAGCCTTGCTGCCGGCTGCCTGTTTCCATCTATACTGTGAGGATTTCTTTTGATTTCCGGTCGATGGCGCTGTCCACTTCTTTGATATACTTATCGGTCAGTTTCTGAATATCTTTCTCGTCATTCTTACGGTCATCTTCCGTGATCTCTTTATTCTTTTCCAGCTTCTTCAGAGCGTCATTGGCATCTCTTCTGATATTACGGATCGCAACCTTTGCCTGCTCACCCTTTTTCTTGACATCCTTAACAAGGTCTTTTCTGGTTTCCTCGGTAAGCTCCGGGAAAACAAGGCGGATCACCTTACCGTCATTGGCCGGGTTGATGCCCAGGTCCGACTGCTGGATCGCTTTTTCCACAACCTTGAGCATATTGGGCTCCCAGGGCTGGATCACGATGCTTCTGGGTTCTGGAACAGATACGTTTCCTACCTGCTGTATGGGAGTCGGTGTCCCGTAATAGTCAACCTTGATCCTGTCAAGTACTTTGGGATTGGCTCTGCCGGCGCGGATGGAATTATATTCTCCGTCCAGGTTCTCCAGGGTCTTTTTCATCTTATTTTCATACTTCTCTATCATGATATAACCTCCTGCTATCAATGTTCCCTTTGTATAAAAGCCCGTCAGATACTGCCGGCTCAGACGGTCACATAAGTGCCGTTGAACTTGCCGGTCAGGGTATTGACTATACTGTTCTCCTCCTCCAGCGCGAAGATTACCAGAGGCATCTTATTCTCCAGACAGATAATGGTTGCCGTAAGGTCGATCACGCCCAGCTTGCGGTCGAGAACCTCCTCCAGGCTGATCTCGTCAAAACGAACCGCGTCGGGATTGATCATGGGATCGCTGTCATAAACACCGTCGATCGCCTTGGCAAGGAGAATGGCATCCGCCTCGATCTCAACGGCCCGTAAAGCTGTTGCCGTGTCCGTGGAGAAGTAGGGATGGCCTGTGCCTCCCGCG
>CACZQE010000225.1 GCA_902783205.1 uncultured Lachnospiraceae bacterium
ATTTCATGGGACGGGGAATATTATAGCCTTCCAGCAAACGCCGGCACTGGGAGAAGGCCTCCCTGGCACAGCTATAATAATTTCCTTTAGAAGCGTATTTGTACACATTATCCGTGATCAGATAGCCTTCATCATCACCGATTGCCTTATGATCAGACCCTGCAGTGACAAGAGCGAGCTCTCTGGTTCCCATATCGATCAGGAAAAGACAGCCGGATTGGTTCTGGTAATTCAGATAGTACCAATCCTTGGCATACTGTAAGGCTGTTTTATCCTGCTGGTTGTCAGTGAGAAAGATGACGTGTCCGTACCGGGTCAGGGGATCCATATCCTCAAGCAGCTTCTTTTCTTCGTCCGCTGTCAGCAGGTCCTCGTCATCCTCGATAAACTTAAGATAGCCGGTTTCCGGGTTCTCGTAGGCATCTACCACCTGGGTTTCTTCCGCTTTACCCGGAATCGGATCAAGGGAAAAAAAGCCGGCAAGGGAGGCAGCCATAACCAGGAAAGCCAGTAAAAAAGCAGCCGTCTTTCTCATCTTCCCGGGATCATCACCGGAGCTACCTGGTTTTCCATCGCGGAAAAGCAAGGGCAGAGGTCTCGTTGCAAGCAGGTTGTACTGGATGAGCAGTCCGCTCAGGGCGATCACTGTAAGAACGAGGATCAGGATACTGCCTCCGTAGAACCAGAGGTCAGAAACCAGATTCAGTTCCCGGATGATCAGGCCGGCAGTTCCTGCAAGGAGAAGCAAGGCAGACAGGAAATTGATCCTGCCCCCGGTTTTTCTCAGACAATAGATTGCCGTAAAGACCGTAATCATCGCCCACAGAAGGGGCCTGAAAAAGAACATGGCCAGGACAGCCATGACAATATAAGGCCAGTAGGAAAAAGCTTTCAGCCCAAAATCGAAAATATTTTTCTTCATCTTCGGTTTTCCCCGGCTTTCTTTCCCCAGGATCACACGATGGAAGAAATCCTGTTCCAGCGGACTATCTCCGGCCCGTTCCAATTCATCCCGGGAAGCCCTGTAACCGACATCGTCCAAATGCAGCTCCCGCCTGCGGATCTCGGCTGAGTTGCCGGTGTAAAGAATTGCAGCCACAAACGCAAGCAGACAGGCGATCAAAAGCCCTGTTGTGGGCCGGAATGTGAAAAACAGGTTAAACAGTAAAAAGATCGGGAGGGATACCAGCAGACTGCTCAGCCAGAATGCCGGCAGGCTCACCGGAATATCGGAATACACCTTCCCGTTCTGCCCGTTCACCGCCGCGTAGGCGATCCTCTTTCCTCTTCGGAAAGAAGTAAACCAGATTGGAAGCAAGGCGGTGTACTCACCACGGTCCGTAACCGGCAGATGGTCTTTGAAAGAAGATCCGTCTGGGTAGGCCTTCAGATCCAGACTGCCGAAAGAGGATTTATTATGCATGGTCTCCAGGGTTTCCTCCGCAGCAAATTCCAGCGCCTTCTCCCGGTAGATCTCGGTATCCACATCCGGAATGTTGGCGTAAGCCCCTGCCAGATAAGTGGAATCAAAGGGTTGGCTCTCTTTCATGGAAAAAGGACCGATCTGTTTTGCCAGAGTATCATCAAATGCGATGGAAGCATCATAGGAAATATCCTTAAAATCGCCATGCAGATTGCAGGTGATCTCCCGGTCTTCCACGTACTCGGTAACTCCATCGATCCAGTTGGCCCGCCCGTAAAGCTTTGCCGGACCATTAAGGGTAACATGGTAAAGTCGATAGGGCACATAAAGGGGCCGCATTGTCTGCAGCCCTGAACCGTTCTTAAATTCTCTGGGGGCAAAAAGTGTCTTTTTTGCCATACGGTTAAATGCATCTTCACAGGCTTCTTTCGTCACGGTAAAAGGAATGATCTTCTGGGGTCTGTCCACTCCTTCCATGCGGGACTCCAGGACATTGGAAGCACCGCAGTAACTGCAGAATGCAGTCGCGTCAATATCCGTGGTGTACATTTCGCCGCCGCACATAGGACAGGTATAGATCTTGGCGTTGATATATTCCTGTTCTTCCGTCACATTTTGTACCAG
>CACZQE010000226.1 GCA_902783205.1 uncultured Lachnospiraceae bacterium
AAGGTCCTGGAAGAAACAAAGGATGTCCACGTAATCCGGGATGCGACCCGGGGCGGCGTGGGAACAGTCCTCTATGAGATTGCGGGACAGAGCGGAGTCGGGATCCTGCTTGATGAGGAAAATATCCCTGTATCAGACCAGGTGCGGGGTGTCTGCGGTATGCTGGGCCTTGAGCCTCTGTATCTGGCCTGCGAAGGCAGACTGGTTCTGATCGTTCCGGACCATGAGGCAGACAGGGTCCTTGATGCCCTGCACAGTGCTCCTCATACAGAGGGGGCAGTCCGGATCGGTACGGTGACTGACCAGATGCCGGGCAGGGTGATGGTTAATACCCAGATCGGAGCAAGAACACTGCTTCCGCCTCCGGGAGGAGAACTGCTTCCCCGGATCTGCTAGGAGGAGAGAAATGGATACGAGAATTGCGGTACTTTCCATTATTGTAGAAAACACCGAACAGTCACAGCATCTCAACGAACTGATCCATATTTACGCTCCCTACGTGGTGGGCAGAATGGGAATCCCCTATCCTAAAAAAGGAATCAATATCATCAGTATCGTACTGGATGCGCCCCAGACCAAGATCAGCGAACTGTCCGGCAGGATCGGAAGGCTTGAAGGGGTGACGGCAAAGGTGGCCTACGCCAAGGTCTAGAGGAAAGGAAAGAAGATATGATAAAGATTGCTGTTTACGGCAAGGGCGGCATCGGAAAGTCCACCACCATATCCAATGTCTGCGCGGCACTGGCCATGCAGGGATACAGGGTCATGCAGATCGGCTGCGATCCCAAGGCGGACTCCACCATGCTGCTGCGGCAGGGACAGACTGTCCCCACCGTCCTTGACCTGATGCGTGAAAAGAAAAGCGGACTCAGCCTTCCCGAAGTCGTAAAGGAAGGCAGCCTGGGCGTCCTCCTGGTGGAGGCGGGCGGACCTTCCCCCGGCCTTGGTTGCGCCGGAAGAGGGATCATCACTGCTCTGGAGACTCTGGGACAGCTGGGCGCCTATGAGATATACAAACCTGACATGGTCTTTTACGACGTCCTGGGTGACGTAGTCTGCGGCGGTTTCTCCATGCCTATGCGCAAGGGTTACGCGGACACGGTCTATGTGCTTACCTCCGGTGAGAACATGGCTATTCATGCCGCGGCAAACATCGCTATGGCTGTGGAGAATTTTAAGGGCCGGGGCTATGCAGGCCTGGGAGGCCTGATCCTCAACCGGGCAAATGTGAAGAAGGAAGAGGAAAAGGTGGAGGAACTGGCGGCGGATTTCCACACGGAGATTATAGGCAGCCTGCCGCGAAGTCCCCTGGTTTCCGAGGCGGAAGCCATGGGAAAGACTGTCGTGGAGGCTTTTCCGGATTCCGATATGGCCCGCGCCTACCATGACCTTGCAAGGACCATGATCAGCCGCTGCCGGCTTTCCTGAAGAGTGAAGAAAGGAATTATCTATGCTGAAGATGATACATGGTGACCCGGAAAAGAAAGAAGTACGGGCATGGCTTGAAGAGACCGGGAGGGAAAAGACAGACGATTTCGAGGTTTCTTTTGACCGGGCCCTTTTTCCGGCTCCTTTTGCCTCCCGCCTTGAATACAACAGTCCGGCCCACGGCCCGTGGAATATCGTGCACACAGGTATGCTCATCCCCGGTGCCCACCAGATCTACGTCTGCGCGGCAAACTGCTGCCGCGGTGTCGTACTGACAGCGGCGGAGATGGAGGCATCCGACAGATTTTCTTCTGTGGAAGTGAAAGAAGAAGACATTTACAGCGGAGAGATGGAAGATCTGGTAATTGAAGGGGTGGCGGACATTCTGGAAAAGCTTCCGGTCCGGCCGACCGCCGTACTGCTTTTTACGGTCTGCCTTCATCACTTTATGGGATGCGATCTGTCCTATATCTATGACACATTAAGGAGCAGGTTCCCGGATCAGTATTTCGTGGACTGCTATATGGACTGTATCAATCAGAAGGAAGGGCTGACGCCGGACCAGAAGCTCCGGATCAGCATGTATTCTCTTCTGGAGCCGGGGAAAATCCGTCAGGGACAGGTCAGTGTCCTGGGCGGGGATCTTCCCATGATTCCTGAAAATGAAGCTTATAAGATGATCCGAAAAAATGGCGGGACAGTGAAGGACATCACGGAGACAGATTGTTTTGACGAATATCTTTCCCTTGGGGAGAGTCCCCTGATGCTTTGCTTTTATCCTCCCGGAAAGCCGGGAGCCGAAATCACGGCGCAGAAGACGGGCGCCCGCCTGCTCTATATGCCCATGCCCTACGTCTATGAGCAGATAGACCGGCAGCTTTCCGAACTGGCAGCTGCTCTCGGTCTGTCTTCCAAAGAAGAGGAGGCCCTTTTTGATCTCGAAGAAAAGAAGAGAAACTGCGACCGGGCTCTGGAAAAAACGGCAGCCGCCATCCGGGAGGCCGGAATGGAAGTGGTTCTTGATATATCGGCGGTCCCCCATGTGCTGGGTCTGGCCCGCCTGCTCCTGGAACACGGCTTTCCGGTAAGCCGTATTTACGCGGACGCATTTTTCCCTGAGGAGAAGGAACATTTTGACTGGATCCGGGATCATGCGCCCGGAATCAGGATCTGCTCTGTCATCCATCCGGCCATGCGCCTTTACCACAATACATCTGACCGCCGCGTACTGGCTGTGGGTCAGAAGGCTGCTTATTTCCACCAGACGCCTCACTTTGTCAATATGGTTGAAGGCGGCGGCCTGTACGGATATGCCGGCATCCTGGCCCTGTGCAGGGATATGGAAAAAGCTTTGCGGGAAGAAAAAGATACGGCGGACCTGGTGGTCCGCAAGGGATTGGGGTGTGCTTGCTGTCTATGAAAAGAGTAAATGTACAATTATCGACTTATACCGCGGACGTCTCAGGCGTCTGTTCGGCTCTCTATGAGCTGGGCGGGATGACGGTGATCCACGATCCCTCCGGGTGCAATTCCACATATAATACCCACGACGAACCCCGCTGGTACGACCGGGACAGTCTGGTTTTTATTTCCGGTCTGTCCCAGCTGGACGCTGTCATGGGAAATGATGAAAAGCTGATCGAAGATATCGTGCATGCGGCTTCCTATCTGCATCCCGGTTTCATTTCCCTGGTCAGGACTCCGGTCCCCCTGATGACGGGAACGGATTTTGAAGGAATTGCCAGGGAAATCAACGCAAGGACCGGCATCCCGACATTTGCTTTCCCCACCACGGGTATGGAATCCTACATAAGCGGTGTGGACATGGCTTTTACGGCCGTGGCCCGACATCTGGTGCCGGCCCCGGAAGAAGGGGCAGCCGGGAAAAAGAAGAAACCGGGAAGGAAGTATATAAACCTTCTGGGGGTCACGCCTCTGGATTTCTCCGTGAACTCGACACTGTCATCCATGCGGCGCTTTTTCAGGGAGAAGGGCTATGAAGTCCTGACCAGTCTGGGCATGGATATGAAAGATACGGACCTGGCGGACATGCCTTTTGCAGACCTGAATCTGGCAGTCTCATCCGGCGGAATCGGAGCGGCAAAAGCCCTCTACAGGAGGTTCGGCACCCCCTGGATGGCAGGTCTGCCGGCCGGTGCGGCAGGGGAGGAACTGACCGGGAGGATGAAGGCCTGCCTGGAAGAAGGAATTTCCCTGTCAGAAGATGGCTGTCCGGAGGAAAAGAGTATGGAAGAAAGGCAGGCAGCAGGAGAGGAGGACAGGGTTATCATCGGTGAACCTGTCATATCCGCCTCCATTGCCCGGGCCATGGAAGCCTCCCGGGGAGTCCGGCCGTCGGTAATCTGTCCTTTTTCCATTCCCCACAGCATTCCGGGGATAAACTATGATATACTATCTTCAGAAGAAGAACTAAGGGACCGGCTTGCCGGCGTGAAGGAAGTGACGGCAGACCCTATCTACAGGGCTGTCTGTCCTGAAGGAGCGGATTTTATATCCCTGCCCCATGAGGCATTTTCCGGCCGGATCTACCGCAGGGAGATCCCGGACCTTTTACATTTTGCTGACTGATCATTTGAGGAGGAAGACATAAGATGAGAAAAGAACTGAAGCTGCTGCGTGAAGCCATGCAGCGGCACGGTATGGATGTATATCTGATCCCCACGGGGGACAGTCACGGATCGGAATATGTAGGAGACCATTTCAAGGCAAGGGCCTATGTGTCCGGATTTACCGGATCCGCTGGCACACTGGTGGTCACTATGGACGATGCGGGTCTGTGGACGGACGGCAGATATTTCCTGCAGGCAGGCCAGCAGCTGGAAGGGTCCGGCATCCGTCTCTTCCGAATGGGAGAAAAAGGAGTGCCCAAAGTCCTTGATTATCTGAGGGATGTTCTCAAACCCGGAATGGTCCTGGGATTTAACGGGGACTGTGTGATGCAGAGCTTTGCGCGCAAATGTGCGGAAGCAGCCCGCAGATCCGGCGCCGGAGTCGCATCGGATGCCGACCTGGTGGACGAGATCTGGGAGGACCGTCCCGCCCGGTCCTGCCGGAGGGCATGGATCCTTCCCGAGACCTATGCGGGAAAAAGCGTCCGGGACAAGCTGACCGGAATCAGAGAATCCCTGGAAGATGCCGGGGCCGATTATCTGCTTCTGGCCTCCCTCTGCGATATCTGCTGGCTCCTGAATGTGCG
>CACZQE010000227.1 GCA_902783205.1 uncultured Lachnospiraceae bacterium
GATCTTTCTCAGCCGGGCTCCCATCTCCGGATAGGTGGCTCCGACTACCGCGCCGATATAGCTGTATGAATCACCCATGATTTCCTCGCCCCAGCGGGCAACTTTTTCCGCCACCAGCTCGTAAAGGGGCCTGTCCCCGACCATCTGGTCCTGGAACTCTCCGCTGCTGGGATTAGAAGTCTTGACCAGGATGAACATTCCTTTCCCGGTCTCACGGCAGACATCCGTAAAAGGCTTGATTCCGTCGGATCCCAGATAGGGATTGACTGTGACAAAGTCCTCGTTAAAAGGTGAAAATGCGTGCTTTCCAAGGGTAATCTTTCCCAGATGTCCCCGGGCATAAGCAGCGGAAGTAGACCCGATGTCCCCCCGCTTCACATCACCGATGATCACAAGCCCCCTGCTTTTTGCGTAATCGCAGGTTCGCTTGAAGGCACGGATTCCCTCCACGCCGAACTGCTCATACATGGCAATCTGTGGTTTGACCGCAGGCACCAGGTCGCAGACGGCATCAATGATTCCCTTGTTAAACTGCCAGATAGCCTCCGCTGCCCCGGCAAGTGTATTCCCGTAAGCGCTGAAAGCCTCCTCTGCAATCTTTTCCGGCACATAGGAGAGCATGGGGTCAAGTCCCACAACAATAGGTGCTTCTTTCTTTTTGATTTCCTGCATCAGTTGATTGATCATATGTCCCTCCGTCTGTTCTTCAGTCTCCGTAAACAATATTTCCACCGCAGATCGTGTAGCATACTTCTCCGAAAAGATGGGCTCCCAGGAAGGGAGAGTTGGATGCCTTTGATTCAAAATGATCCACCATCCGCATCCGGTCAGGATGAAAGATTACAAGGTCTGCCGCTTTTCCCACTGAAATATCCCCACCGTCAAAGCCGTAGAGTCTGGCCGGATTCACGGTCATTTTCTCCAGCAGCTGCATGAGAGTCAGATGGCCGCACCGTACCAGGGAAGTAATTCCCAGGGACAGGGCCGTCTCAAGGCCTGTGATCCCGCTGGGAGCTTTCTCAAAGGGGGCCGATTTTTCTTCTTCCGAGTGGGGGGCGTGGTCTGTTGCAATAATTTCTATAGTTCCGTCCTTAAGGCCCTCGATGATCTTCCCCCGGTCCCAGTGGGTCCGGACAGGAGGATTCATCTTGCACATGGTCCCGTAGGACAGTACATCTTCTTCCGTCAATGTAAAATGGTGAGGGGTGGCTTCCGCATACAGCCTGGCTCCCTTGCTCTTTCCGTAGCGGATCAGGTCAACAGACCTGCCCGAGGAAATATGCTGGATATCCACTTTGGCTCCTGTTTCCATAGCCAGCATAATATCCCTTGCCACCATCACATCCTCTGATATGGCAGGCGCGCCGCCTGTTCCCATCTCCCGGGATACGGCGCCCTGGTTGATCCCGTTAATCTCGTTGAGAGTGGGATCCTCCTCATGAAGAGAGATAGGCAGATCAAGTTCCGCCGCCTTCTTCATGGCCCTTCGGATCAGGTCCGGGCTGGTCAGGGGAATGCCGTCATCCGAAAAACCGCAGGCTCCGGCTGCCGCCATGGCTTCAAAATCCACCAGGTCTCTGCCTCCGAACTCCTTTGTCACAGCGCTCACCTGGTGTACATGGATGGGAAGCTTTTCCGCCCGGTCAAGTATATCTTTCAATATCTCCGGCCTGTCGACTACCGGCTTTGTGTTGGCCATGCAGACCACCCTTGTATAGCCTCCTGCTGCCGCCGCACGGCTTCCGCTCTCCAGATCTTCCTTATAGGTAAATCCCGGATCCCTGAAATGGACATGTACATCCACAAGTCCGGGTGCCACCACACAGCCGCCGGCGTCGATGACACGGCTGACCGTGCCTTCCGGCTTCTCTCCTATGGCTGCAATCAGTCCGTCTTTAATGTAAAGATCCGCCACCATGTCCGTTCCTGTGGCCGGGTTCATGATCCGGCCTTTTCTGATCTCTATCATTCCTCATCCTCCTCCGCATCATCCAGAGGGATATTCAGGTCAAAGGTTCCTTCCAGAATGAACCTCCCTTCCATGATGATCGGAATCTCTATCCGGTCTTCCGTCACCGCCACAAGGCGGGCGATATCCTCATAGGGTATGGTGATATCCGTATGGCAGTTGAAATATGCCTGTTTCAGATCCTTGTCCCGGAGTGCCGAGCACTCATTCTCCCGGGCGATCATCTCCTTGCCGTCGGGATTATATACCGGAACATCTTCCTCATAGGAATAGCAGGTATCACCCAGAGCGATGTGGGGTCCCATCTTCTCGGCAATGAGAATCGGCATCTTTTCCATGATATTGTATTTATTGGCGATCGCATAAGCCGTTGTGTTGGTTCCGATCGCAAACTCTCCCATGGGCAGCCGGCTGTGGCCGAAGAATATATTCTCCTCAATATATTTCCTTCCCTGAGCCGGATCCGGGAAATTCCCGCAGGAATAATCCGTCACCCTTCCCTCTTCAAATGTAATACGAAGGTCTTTAAAGAGAAGGCCGTTCAGATATACACTGCTTACATGGAGCAGTCCCTCGGTCCCGACCAGTTTGGGTGAGGTAAAGACCTCTCCCACCGGGATATTGACGTCCGCCACACAGTTCTCAAACTTAGTCTGCTTTTCTTTATCGTCCAGGTAGCTCAGGGCAACCGTAAGATTGGTCATGTTCTCATCTTTTCCCATGATCCGCACCTTCTCGGCCTGGTCCAGGGTATCGATGATCTTCTGCTGAATACTTATGTAGCTGTCATTGTCCAGAGAATTGATCTGCCTCACAGCCTCAAAGATCTCCGGGAAAGGTTCTCCGATGGAGGGCACAGGGTAGGCGATCATGGTATAGCTTCGCTTTTCCTGACTTATATAATGATCCAGCAGCTGGTTGTACCTGGCCGCATACTCTATGGTCAGCTTCTGCTGCCGCTCGCTCAGACGGTAAGCCTCAGGCTTGAAAACCGGCGAGAAGGGTTCCTCACCGAACACCTCAAAGCATGCCGGTCCGGCATAACCCTCTGCCAGGGAAGCATTTTCCTCAAGGACCTTTTTCATGATGTCCAGCTTCCGGTCCAGCATCCGTCTGTCAAAATAAATGGCGTCGTCAAAGCGATGGTCATACTCATACTGGGGATTGGGGCTGGTAGCCATATAACCCACCCTGGCTTTGTGGCTCTTGATCAGGGTATTCATGGCATAGCGGAAAATGACCGGTTCCAGACCCATTTCCCTGAACTGCATGATGGCCGCCCGGATCACACGCTCATATCCGATCTGATAGCGGATATTGACCGTATGCTTTCTGGACAGGTCAATACCTTTCAGTAAAAGTCCGCGTCGGAAACCTTCCGTAAATGTGGAAGCAATATCCCGGATTTCCTCTTCCGGCAGGGAATTAAGGAAATCTGCCGTCCTGAACTCATTGACACTGATATACTCGCCGTACTTATAGAGATAGCGGAGGTCTGTCAGGTCCGAATCCATTATGATCCTGACAGCAAAATTCCGGCCGGGATCGATCAGGTCTCTGGTCCTCTCTCCGACCCACTCCATGGCATTGTCGTAGAGGAAGCCGTAGACTACATCCCTGACCTTCTTATAAGAAGGCTCATCTCTGGTAAATATATAATAAACTTCAAGAAAAAGTTCATTTAAAATGGTGATGCGGTAAAGGTCCTGTTCAAAGACAAAGGCTCTCTGGGACCGCATTTCAACATAAAGGAAACTCAGGATCCTGCCGTATTCCTCTCCCAGCAGGTCTACGGCACAGGCAGGATTGGCAAAAGAGTTCCCGTAATTTACCGGTATGATGTCATCATAGAAGGCATGGTTTTCCCTGAGCATTTCCATGAAGGAACGGCTGCTGTAAAGCATATCCGTTCTGACAAGTTCATACCGGTCCCCGCACATGGACAGGAAGCGGGCCGTGCGTATAAAGTACTCTCTCAGATGTCCCTCAAGGCCGTTTTCTTCACCGGAGGCGATGGCGGCAATCCGCTCCGCCGCCAGGTCATACCGCTCCTGCAGCAGGTCCTGTTCTTCTTTTGTTCTTGCTCTATAATCCATTAATATGTATTCCTTTCCGGTCAAACTATTTTCCCATCATGATCAGTGTGATCGCCGCGAACACAGTGATGATGTTCAGAACGATACCGGTAATCTTATACCTCTGATTGGTCCTGGCATCGTCATAGCTGAATACGCCCCACAGCACCCCGAACATGGCCAGGATGCCGAAAAGACAGCCCAGGACACCGCCCGCGAAGGGAATGCCGCCGCCTGTCAGTACGGAGATCAGCAGAAGGAGGGCAAAGCCCGCCAGGGTTCCGATGCCGATCAGAACCGTGATCACCGCATTCCGGGAAACTTTTTTTTCCTGAAAAGATATCTTTACCGGTTTCATTTATCTTCCTTTCTGTCAACCAATTGATAAAAAAGCTTTCGTGTCAGGCAAAATGCCATCCAGCCGATGGCACCGCCCAGGGTATTCAGGATCAGGTCATCCACATCAAAAACTCCCACCCGGGTCACAAGCTGCAGAAGCTCTATGCAAAGAGACAGCCCGAGTGCACTTGCCATGGCCCTGATGAGTCCTACCTCTCTCTTTCCGATCATGGGAAAGAGGAATCCGATGGGAACAAAGACAAAAACATTTCCGATGAGGTTCAGCAGAAACGCCCATAATGTCACCGAATTCCGATATGCGATGAAACGGTGTATCTCCTGAAAAGGTACCAGATTGTACCTGTATGTATTGTAGCCGTCCGCCCTTCCCAGCTGATCGCTGAAGAGGACGAAATATATCAAAATACCTATATATAAAAGGAGCAGGCACACACTGAGCCCTCCTATTTTCTTCTTAGTCAGATTATTCAGATTCACTGTCCTTCCTCAAAAGATGTTCTATATGAAATACCGAAGGGAATCGGACTGAAAAGACCGATTCCCAATTATACTGCATGACTGTAAAAATGTCCTGCCAAAGTCTTCTGTAATCTTCAGATCAGGCTTTACAGGATGGCTTTGGCCGTCAGATCAGAATGTTCCTGCGGATTCCAAGGTTCTTTGCCCCGCAGATGATGGATATTACGCCTGCCGTTACACCGGTTACCAGCACAATAACGCCCAGTGCAATTTCTGCCGCCCCGACTCTGCCAAGTCTTTTAAAAAGTCTCTCGTTCATATATACCTCCCGGATCAGTCTTCCTTCACACCGTACTTTTCATAATATGCATCAATAGCATCTTTTAACTGATCATCGATAATGATTTCTCCTTTATAAGGCTTATTATAAAGATGCTCGACCACTTCTGCCATTGTCACGATTGCACATGTACGCAGGCCGTACTTTTCGCTGATCTCCTGTAATGCGCCCTTCTCACCCTGTCCGCGCTCCATGCGGTCCACGGAGACCACCAGTCCCAGGACGTCGACATCTCCCTGAGCCTTTACAACAGGCAGAGTCTCCTGAATGGAGGTCCCGGCCGTAGTCACATCTTCAATGATCACGATCCTGTCTCCGTCAGTAATCGGAGATCCCAGGAGGATACCCTTGTCACCGTGATCCTTGATCTCCTTACGGTTGGCGCAGTAGCGGATCTCCTTGTCATACTCTTCGGAGATAGCCATGGATGCCGCCACGCTTAAGGGAATACCCTTGTAGGCAGGCCCGAACAGGACATCAAAATCCAGGCCGAAACTGTCATGGATGGCACGGGCATAATATCCGCCCAGCCTGCGCAGCTGGGAACCGGTACGGTAGAATCCCGTATTGACAAAGAAAGGCGTCTTTCTGCCGCTCTTAGTGGTGAAATCACCGAACTTCAGCACCTTGCAGTCGATCATAAATTCTATAAAGTCTTTCTTATACTGTTCCATAAACACCTCCGGCGTATGTATTTTTCTTTTTTAATTCAGATTGATTCTAACACAAAACGGGTACCTTGGCTACATACAGCCGATAATTTCGTGAATATCTTCTATATGATACCGGTTCAGGTAGTCCTCAATTTCATGCAGGATGCGGATGCTGGCGCCGGGATCGTTGAAATTGGCTGTTCCCACTGCCACCATGGTGGCCCCCGCCATCATCATCTCTATGGCATCCTCGCCTGTCATGATTCCACCCATGCCGATGATGGGCAGACCGCAGGCCTTATGTACCTGGTAGACCATGCGGACAGCCACCGGATGGATGGCAGGTCCGGAAAGACCGCCTGTCCGGTTTGCCAGAACGAATTGCCTTCTGTGGATGTCAATCTTCATACCGGTGATCGTATTGATCAGGGACAGAGCATCCGCCCCTCCGGCCTCAGCGGCTTTGGCCATCTCCGTTATGTCCGTAACATTGGGGCTCAACTTCATGACTACCGGCTGGGCTGCCGCTTCCTTTACTGCCCTGGTGATCTCGAATAGTGCCCCGGGATCCTGTCCGAAGGCAATGCCGCCTTCCTTGACATTGGGGCAGGAAACATTGATCTCCAGCAGGTCGACCGGCTGATCTGCCAGCCTTTCCACTACTGCCACATAGTCCTCTCTGGTCCTTCCGCATACATTGACAATAATCGATGCGTTATTCTCCTTCAGATATGGTATATCCCTGGCACAGAAGAGGTCGATTCCCGGATTCTGCAGTCCCACTGCATTAAGCATGCCTCCGTAGGTCTCGGCCAGTCTGGGTGTGGGATTTCCCTCCCAGGGTACGGAAGCCACTCCTTTGGTAGTTACCGCACCCAGGTCACCAAGATTAAGAAAATCAGCAAACTCTTTTCCGGACCCGAATGTGCCGGAGGCTGTCGTTACCGGGTTTTTAAACTTCTTTCCTGCTATCTCTACCTGCAGTTTCATGAGAAAACCACCTCCCCGGCATTGAATACCGGTCCGTCTTTGCAGATCCGGCTGTTGTTTACGTTGGTATGTTCATTTTTATTCTTTGTTGGGCAGATGCATCCCAGGCAGGCTCCGATTCCGCAGGCCATTCTTTCCTCCAGTGAAATGTAGGCGGGAATCTCCTTTTCTTTTGCATAGGCTGCCACTGCCTTCAGCATCGGCATAGGCCCGCAGGCATAAATCACACTGCCCTGAACATCCTGTTCCCGTATGGCATCAAGTACAGTACCCCTGGTTCCCATGCTTCCGTCTTCACTGGCCACGACAACCCGTCCGAAAGGCTCAAATTCCTCCTTAAGGAAAGCCTGGTCGCGATAGCCCAGGACCACTGTCTTCTCGGCATCCAAAGCTTCAGCCAGAGCCAGCATGGGCGGAATACCTATGCCGCCGCCGATCAGGATCGCCTTATCCGGCAGCAGGGGAAAACCGTTCCCCAGAGGCCCCATCACGGTGATGGAATCACCGGCGGCAAGCCCGGAAAACTCTCCGGTTCCAGCACCCGCGATCCGATAGACAAAACGGAGGGTCCCCGCTTCCCGGTCGATTTGGCATATACTTATAGGTCTCGGCAGCAGTCTTTTTCCGTCATGGCAGTAAAGAGCCGCGAACTGGCCCGGCTTCGCCAGGTCCGCCGCCTGCGGCATACGGACAGTCATGTCGTAAATCCCGTCGGCGATCATTTCCTGTCCTGTGATCAGCGTCTTTTCTCTGACAATATTCATAGATCTCTCCTTTATGGCCTGCCGCCTTTCCCGGCACTCTCCGTTCCGGTGGCGGTATCAGCCTGCAGTTCGCCTATATAACGCGAAACAGTGGCGTTCTTTTTATACAGTTCCTTGAGGGAGTAGAGAAAGAGATATGTCTTTGCCCTGGTCATGGCAACATAGAAAAGACGTCTTTCCTCCTCCAGATCAGCATCCTTGACCGCCTTGCGGTGGGGTGTGATCCCTTCATTTACATCGATCACAAAAACAACCTCATATTCCAGCCCCTTGGCCGAATGCATGGTGGTAAGGGTCAGGCCTTCCCGACGGTCCTGCCGCCGGCTTCTCTGTTTCTCCAGCGCCTTGCCGTAGGCCTCTATGTGATCGAACCATGCTTCAAATGTATCGAATCCCCTGGCGCTTTCATGCACCTGGTCCAGGATCTCGATCAGTCCGGCCAGATCCATATTTCTGAATCCGGCATACTCGGCCAGATAGTCCTCATAGCCGATTCCCTGCCGGATGTATGTCACCGCCTCATAGGGGCTCATTTTCCTCAACAGGTAAAGATCCATCTCCAGCTTGTCAATCTTTTCAAAGAGCCAGCGCTTCCCGAAGGAGGCCCTTTTGAGCTCCGCCAGATCCACCTGCTTCCCCGTAAGCATCGTCCTGGAAATGTATCTTTTTGGCTTGTTCATAATCTGCAGGAAAGAGGACCTCGTCCTGTCTCCCTGCGCGATTCTGATATAAGTAAGAATGTTGCGGGCGATCCAGTGTTCAAAAATGTTGGGAATC
>CACZQE010000228.1 GCA_902783205.1 uncultured Lachnospiraceae bacterium
ACAGTCGCCTGATACCAGATGGTAGGTCCTCCCCCGATAATAGCCCCGGATGCTGTCATTAAAGCGGCTTTCCCCGTGGCAGTGGGCGTAAATAACCTGCTCTGCCCCGTATTCTTCCGCCATATCTGTAAACCCGCTCCTCTCTTCAAGAATACTGGTGGGCGGATAATGAAGGAACATGATAAATTTGCGGTAACCGTCGCGCCTGGCAAGCTCGAAGGATTTTCTTAGTCTTTTAAGTTCTCTGTCCACCAGCTTTTCGGCATGGGCGGCAGCCTCCTCGTCCCAGCCGGTGATCCGCCCCCGCCGGTCCAGGTAGTAGGGGCCTTCAAATGTAAAGCCCTTGGTGGCTACCAGAGCATAGTCCCGGTAAGTTTCATAGCTGTCCTGGAGAAAAGTCAGTCTGGGCCGGTAGCGATCGTTAAGGAGAGGAGTCTTTTTTACATCCCAGAATATATCATGATTACCCCTGGTCAGGATTTTTCTTCCCGGAAGTTCACAGATATACTGAAGATCCCACTCGCATTCCTCAAGCTTCTTTCCCCAGCTGTGATCGCCGACCAGGACCAGGGTGTCCTCCTCTTTCAGAAGCTTCCGGCAATTTCTCATCAGTTTTTCTTCATGATTTTTCCATACCCGGCCATGCAGCTGCCCCGGTGCCTTGAGCACGGACTGATAATGCAGATGCAGGTCGCCGATTGCAAAAAGACTCATTCGAAGACTCCTCATAATATTTGTTCTTCCGTCAGATCTATTTTAACCTTTTTACGGCTGCAGGGAAATGAAAAGTTCTATCTTTTTTCTTTTTCTCCTGATAAATAAGTACAAAAAAACCGCCTCCCCAAAGGGAGACGGTATAGGGATCAGGCAACCCTGATGGCTGCATACCGATCCGTGTTAATTATTCTTTCCATTGCCTGAACCGGGCTGAGTCCCACACACTGCATAACCTGACGGAAAACAACGGCAGACTGACCGCTTACCAGCTGAACACCGGCGCGCTTGCTGTCAGCGTGGAACACGTTGTGACGGCTTGCCACATTCCAGAAGATGATATTGGGAATCCGGTAGCCGCGGCATATGAATTCCCGGGACATCTGCTCATAGAAAGTCCAGTCCCTGTCACCACAGTAATCAATCTCCATATCAGAGATCACAATCAGGGATCCGGGCATTTCTTCCGGGGAGACGTGACCCTTTACAGCGATTTCCAGAATCTGTTCAAAGGCTGCCTTAAGGTTGGTGTTGGACTGCCAGTCATTCATGTTCATGCTCATGATCTTCTGGGCAAGGGTTTCGCCCTTCAGGATCTGAATCGATGAACGGCCTGAGAAGGACATGAACATATCCTTATAGGGACCGGTGTTTCTCTCTGCAAAGTAGACTGCAAGGCCAACCGAAGTAGCCATGGGCCTGCCCATCATGGAGCCGGAAGTATCGGCAATCACCAGGGCGCCGGTTCCGGGCTCCACATAGTCCGGCAGCTGACGCCACTGGGCTTCAAGGGCTGCGTCCTCTCTTGCCCGGCAGTAGCCCCAACCCATGGACATAACCTTTTCCACAATGTCGTAGGGGTAGAGGTCACCGGAGTGGATCTGCGCCTGACCCTCTAAGGCCTTGTGGATAAAGTCCATGTAGCGGTAACCGTCATGCTTTGCAAATGCCTGACGATACAGCATCATTGCCCTGGAAGGCACGGCCGGATAGGTAATCTCATCCCAGCGGCCGGCAGACATGAGAGCCTCGACAATACCGATCTGCTTTCTCATGGCCCGCACCAGACGCTTGAATTCGTATACGGAGTATCCCAGCTTTTCGGCAGTCAGGATACCAAGAGCCCGGGTCTTCCGGGAAGAAGCATCCGCGGTCTTGATCCACTTTGCAAGAAGAGAGATTGCCTTACCTTCCTGCAGGTTGCGGCGGTCCTCTTCAAACCGGACCTTCATGGCAGCCCACATTTCATCTTCCATGGGGGTGCCGACCAGAGCGTAGAGGTCGTCATAACGGCCATAGACGCCGATCAGGTCCAGATTGTGCCTTAATGCTTCCGGATGGTACACCGCCATGAACTTAAGAAGGGTACGGAAAGTCTTTCTCCCACCAAGACCGCCCCTGATATCACGGGCATAGAAGGCTGTCTTTACTGCAAAAAGAGGGTCAGCCTTCCATGCTTCGGAAAAGAGCCGGGTGATCCGCTCTTCCTCTGCATCCCGCAGAGAACCTGCAAGGGAAAAGAAATCAAGCCTTGCGTCACCGGTGGACTCTAATGCCACCGCACCATTTTCAGTTTTTGTAAATCCGGCCATGGTCCTGGCCGCTCGAGCGAAAATCATAAATATCCCTCCTTTCGCCTGTTTTTTCATGACCCTTTAGTTCTTACCATATACATTAAAGATTGTACCGTAAATATTTGCTGTAAGGGTCACATTTTCCGGCGGGATTTCCCGCCACAAAAAGAACATACACCCTTTTTTCTTCCCTGTCATTCAACCTCTGGTATAAAAAAGCGCAAAAAAATCCGGCCACAAAGCTGTGACCGGATTTTTAACAGGTTTATAGGGGTTTGAGTATTTATGGTTTTTATGAGGTTTTATGGATTTTTTGAAGTTTATTTGGCAATCTGCCGGGTCAGCTGTTCTGAGTTTCTGCTGCCTGATCCTGCCATTTTTTGCGTTCTACGTATCTTCCCATGATGAAGGCGATGATGCCTACGCCGATTCCTGTCTGTAAGCAGAAAAGCATACTCTCTACTTCTCCGGGGAGCTCGCCGCCCAGTGCGGATTCAAGAACCGGTGTGAACCAGGGCTCGTACTCTTCGCCCTGAATCTCGGAGATGATTTCTCCACCCTTGTCGTCAGAGCCGCCGAAGTCGGCATTCTTTAAGGCAAACAGCGGAACAGCTGCGATCAGAAATGCAATTACTAATAAAATGATTACGGTTTTTTTATTACTCTTTTTATTACTCATGGTAATTCCTCCTGTGTTTTCTTAACTTTATGGTTTTAACGGACAAATGTGTTTTCAGATTTATGCAACGCTTAAAGAACCGAGTTCATCACTTGCGTAAGTCTCCAGACCGATCATGATGATGACAGTAAGGATACCTTCAATGACAGCAAGAGGAATCTGAGTTGCTGCGAAGTTGGCAAGGAACTTAACCAGAGCTGCTCCAAATCCGCCTGCATGGTATGCTGCTGCCAGCTCAACGCTTGTTACACAGTATGTAAAGAGGTCGCCTAAGAAAGCTGCGATAAAGAT
>CACZQE010000229.1 GCA_902783205.1 uncultured Lachnospiraceae bacterium
CCTGTGGCATTCTGTCACCTACCCTTCTTTGTTCACTCCGTGAAGAAGGCCGTCAGCAGCTGACACATGCTGTCATAGTCATCCGCACAGATGGTCTCCCGGGCGGAATGCATGGCCAGCATGGGGATCCCCACATCACAGCCCGGCATGGGAATGTCTGCCCCGATCATGGGGCCGATGGTCGAGCCGCCCCGTATGGTGTTCCGGTCATTGATCTCCTGCAGAGGAAAATCGTATTTTTCAGAGAGGGTCAGAAGTATTGCCTCCATTATGCAGTCAGTGGCATAGCGCTGGGAAGCGCTGACCTTAACAGCCGGTCCCTGACCCATATAAGCCCTGGCAGTCAGGTCATAGCGGTCCGGATAATTGGGATGGGCTCCCTGGGCCCCGTCCACGGACAGGTAGTGCCCCCTTGTCAGGGCATCCGCGATCCTGTCGTCCTCCAGACCTGCCCCGTAGAGAATGCGGACCAGGACTTCCCTGAGAAGATCGGAATCTGCCCCCGACCTGCTCCTGGATCCTACTTCCTCGTGATTAAAGATCCCGATCAGGTTAATCCCTCTGCGCCTGTCCGCCTCGGTCAGAGCTTCCAGCATGGCACTTACCGAAGCCAGATTATCCAGTCTGGGACTGCTGATAAAATCATTTTCAAAGCCAACCAGCTGGGGTTCGTCAAAATTATATAAAGAGAGGTCATAGCTTAAGATCTCCGATCTGTCCACCTTGAGCTCATCTGCCAGAAAAGACATAAAAGCCCCTTCCGTAATCCGGCTTCCCGCCAGGCCTGCCAGAGGCAGCATATGGTTCTGCCTGTCTATGGTATCCGTATCTCCGGATCTCTTCCTCATATGAGTGGCCAGTCCCGGAATCAGGGCAATCGGCCGTCCGCTGTCAAATGTAACCGTCTCCGGCCGGAAGACTTCCTCCCCTTTTAAAACCACCTGTCCCGCCATACCCAGAGGCCTGTCAAACCAGGTGGATTCCTTCATGCCCCCATAGATTTCCACATTGAGTAGATGGCAGTCCATGCTTTTGATATCGGGCCGTCCCTTCACTTTCAGGCATGGCTGATCCAGATGGGCAAAGGCCATGCGCAGGTCAGGATCCGCTCCCGCGACCCTTCCTGTGGTAAAGGCAAAAATCGTATCGGGAAAGGGGCAGACCAGACAGCGGTCCGAATCTCCCAGATCAAATTTCTTTCCGTATTTTATTTCCCGGAAGCCGTGGTCCAGAAGATAGTTCTTACAGAAGGCAGCCGCTGTAAAGGGTGACCCGCCCTGCCTTATACATTCAAATAAAACATCCATATATGTTTCCTTTCCTTATTGTCGTGCTTTCCAAACCGGCAAAGATATGATATAAAAGATACCGGAGGTTTCTATGTTATCCTTACAGATTACTGATATCAGAGAATTCATGTCCCAGCTGCTCACAGGCGATACCTTTGACCGCTTTTTCCTTGTGGAAGCGCAGGTAACAGGCGGTTACAGCCTGACCCTGGACGGCAGGCGCAACAGGGACTTTTACGATACGGAAGACCCGAAAGCCCGTGATCCCTTCCTGTCATGGGGGGAACTTAAGCATCTGGTCTTTGCGGCAGTCCGCGGCACCAGGCTTCCCCTTTCCATGAAGATCATCCTGGCCCTGCCAGACTCTACGGCAGCAGCCCTCATCAGCCGGGTCAATTCCTCTGAACCCCGGGAAGATATCCGGGGAATGTATGTGAACATTCTCTATTCCAGAGGTTCTCTCAGGCTGACAACAGGCATCTCTTCCACAGGCTTTTCCTTAGACCGGTCACTGGAGTATCTTTTCGATGATTCGGTCAGGAACATGTTAAAAAGACACGACATACTCTGAACGCAGACTGGAAATCCGGTCTGCGTTCATTTTTTTCATGTATATTTACTTCTTGGTAAGGATCTCCATGGCTTTTTTAAGCTGTGTATCCTTCGACTCATCCTCCAGGGCTTCTCTGTAAGCCTCGTCGTCCAGTTCCACCTTTATATCCGGCTCGATGCCGATCTCATGGATGTTCTTTCCGTTGGGCGTGTAATACTTGGCTGTCGTAAACTTAAGAGCCGTGCCGTCGGAAAGGGGGAAGATATTCTGGACAATACCCTTGCCGTAGGTTTTGGAACCGACGATGGTTGCCAGTTTGTAATCCTTCAGGCAGCCTGTCATGATCTCGGAAGCGCTGGCCGAGTTTCCGTTGACCAGAATGACGATCGGCACATCAACCGTGGCTTTGGATGTACTCTTGTATTCATTCCTGTTCCCCTGCTTATCCTGTGTATAGACCAGGAGGTCTCCCTCGGGAACAATGCGTGAAAGCATATTTGTGCAGGTGTTGACAAGGCCGCCTCCGTTATTGCGGAGATCGATGATCAGGCCTTTCATCTTCTGCTTGCTCAGGTCTTTCAG
>CACZQE010000230.1 GCA_902783205.1 uncultured Lachnospiraceae bacterium
AACGTCTTCTGCATCCATGCCCACAAGCACCTTTATATCATCCTCCAGTTTCACCCTGCAGTTATCAAGCTTATCCGCATCCCGGATTAATCTGGCATGGAGGAGGGTCCTCTCATCTTCTATGGGGCCCAGTGAATAAGCACTGTGGCGCCTGATCGACTCCCTGATAACATGGTCCCAGCGGTCGGAAGTCACAAAAGACCGGATCCGGGGATTGTCCTCGTCAAACAGAAGGTCTACCCCAAATTGCGCGTGATCCATGGTGCAAGGTTCAAAGCTGTCATACTTTCTCACCTGTTCGAATCGACCTATATCATGCAGAAGGGCGATTACTTCCGCAAGTTCCCGGTCCTCCCGGTCAAGATTCATTCTCCTTGCAATCTCCCCGGCGCAACGAATCACCTCATTGGTATGGATGATTTTCAGTTTAATTTTTTCATTACTTCTGTCAAAACCATCCAGATAACGTTTGAACTCTGAGTGGGCTCTTTTAATATCGATCATAATTATTAATTACTCCTGCGAGCAAATATATATTCCACCCCTGCAGGTGCAGCCATCGGACAGGCGGGGCTGTTTTCATTATAACCTGTGAAGTACAGTTTTGTCATGTCTTCAGCCCCTCTTCTTTGCTACCTCCAAATCCCGGAAGGAAAAAGCCGGTCCCCTGCATCATACTTTCCGCAATCTGATCATAATCTTCCCCCAGAATCTTTTTCGCCATATTATCTGCAAAAATATGTGCTGCCTTTTCCTCAAAGTGATATGCTCTTGCAAAACAGCTCACCTTGGCAGTTGTATTATTCATGTCCGTTCATCTTTCCTTATCATCAATGTCCTTTATGCTTCTCTTTTTTCTTAATCTGCTTCAGTTCAAACAGGCGCTGCTTCTCAGCTTCCTTCTGTTTCCTGCTTCTGGCTTTCCGTTCCAGTTTATTCTGCTCCTGCTGTAATTTGAGGGCCTGCTGCGATTTTGTTCCTATGCCTTTTCCTAAAGTCTGTTTTCTCGCATCACGCTGTGCTCTCTTAGGGTTTTTCCCGATATCCTTAGTCATTGTTTTGATCGTCGGACTAAAGGACAGTCGATTGTAATTCAGGTTTATAAATTCGTGCACTTGGTAGTCTTTCGGTTCCGCGCCGAATGTCGTCTTCGCCACCGACAGTTTTTCATTCTCAACTCTCTCGAATACACCTACCCAGAAGGGATCCTCAAAATATACAGTCAGCTTTATTGCATTTGCCATCATCCTTTCCCGGCTTTTTCAAGTCTCTCCTTCGCATCCGGATTATTCCCGATAATTGCTCCAACTTTCCGGCATGAAATCATTTCCGGGCAATTGCCGCAGGTTTCCACCTTTTTAGCCATTGCGCACTGTCTGATCGGACATAAAGAATCACAATAGGGTGTCTTGACTCCGGCAATCCGGCATCCGGAACAGTTGATCATTTCCGGTGTGATTTCTACGCCGTTAAGCTCCGACCATTCCTTCGCTACCTTCATTCTCAGTTCATCATCCTTACCCGTCGTTGCCAGACGGGCTTCACAAACCTCACAATCCAATCCGCAATATGCAATAAAATCTTTATTTTTCATTATTCCGATTCCTCCTCAAACTCACTTTCCTTACCTTATCCCAGTCCCGGTTTTCACACCACCACACAGTCCTCTCAGCCACGTCAAATACCATTGTAACAACCGTAGGACAGACTTCCTGTGAGACTGCTTTCAGTATCTCAAAGCAGTCATTCATGTCAAAGTCATCGGCTGCTTCTTTCAGCATGGCTTCCGCTGTATGATATCTGTCCCAGCCCATCCAGGGGTGTTTCTCCGAATCCTGCTTATAAGGGGAGAAGTTTGTCAGAATTTTATACTCCGGCTTTTCATAATACTCAAATCCCTGGCCCGGTATGATGTGGAGCACATTGCCCTCCGCATCTGACAGGGCGGACATAAAGGTAAGGCCGGGAATGCTGAAGACAGGATTTTTTTCTGCGATCTCCCGGATTTCCTGCAGGGTCTTCTTCTGCAGCAGCAGGTCAATGTCCAGCAGAATTACATTTTCCCCGGTCCCTGTCGGATCGGATCTTTCATCAAAAGGCCAGCAAGTGGGCATTCCGACGAAGTCTCCTCTGGAATTTGCTCCAAACAGGGGCATCCAGCCTTCCATTGCATCATTGACTTCAATATAAACTCCGTTATCCGCAGGCCGTACCCTGTATTCCATATCAAGAAGATCCAGATTCCAGCCTACAATGGTTTTTTTCTTATTTACAACAATGCTTGTACACATCTTGTTTCACATCCTCCTCCATTGCCGGATTCCCTCGCGGATTACCGGTGCAAACCCTTTTCCCATTCATCTTTCGTAAGTCTTGTAATATGCTCAGTGCGGATATCGTCCATCAGTTCCCAGTGCATATCCCGGTTGGTATGATGATATGTAAAGCCGCATTTTTCCTGAACACGCCTGGATTTGTCATTGCCTTCAAAATAGCCGCACCACAGAGTTTCCAGGTTCAGATCCTCGAAGGCATGGCGGATCATCTCCCTTGTTGCTTCCGGAATGATCCCCTGTCCCCAAAAGGGCAGGCCGACCCAGTAACCGATCTCTCCTTCCGTATCCGGCAGACCGATATTGCTCTTATCCCCGATCATGAGCCCGATGCTGCCTATTGCTTTTGCATCTTCTTTCAGGCAGACCGCATAGGTTTCCGGCACCGAAAGTACAGAATGTATAATCTCCCTGCTGTTTTCCACACTTGTGTGGACTGGCCAGCCTGCAACCGGACCAATCCGGGGGTCTTTTGCATATTCATATAAGTTTTCTGCATTCTCTTCTTCCCAGGGACGCAGGATCAGCCTTTCTGTATATAAAATCATAATTACAACTCCTCATTTGCTAATGTCTGTTTCATGCTTTTTTTACTGTGATCGTTTCCATATGTCTTGATAAAATGACGGCTGAACTCTTCAATCTGCCTGACCGCCTCTTCTGTTTTTTCCGGCTCCCGGTCACAGAGATGAATCAGTGCCGAAATCGGTGTGGTATATGCGAAGGCAAGCATGGCCGGGTCTTCCCTGCGGACCAGCCCTTTATCCATCATGCCTGCAAATGTATGGGTAAACATATCTTTCAATCCGGTAAGAAAATGCTTTGTCGCAAGACTGCGGGCACGATCATCCCGAAACTGCTCGATGGTAAGAAGTTTCCTTGTCTTGATGACTCTTTCATCGTGAACCGTAAAATTCACCATCCGCAT
>CACZQE010000231.1 GCA_902783205.1 uncultured Lachnospiraceae bacterium
CCGGCATCAAGGAGCTCGCTGCCTATGCAGGAAGAAAGAAAACTCTTTCCCACTCCGGTCTTGCCCCTGATCAGGAGATTGGAAGCTTTTCCCTGTCTGACATCCGCAATGAAACGGTCGGCTGTGTCAAGCACACGGCGGATATTATCCCGGGGTGACTCTTTGTCACCGGGTCCGGGAACGGAAGCGTAGAGGTCGGTCCTGAAATTTCTGAAATTGGCATCCTTTCTGATATCCGCAAGATTGGACTGGGCTATGAGCAGATCCCGGATCCGTTTTTTAAAGCACCGGCACTTGTCGTTTTCCACATAACCGGTGTCCCTGCAGACAGGGCAGACATAAATGGGATCCAGATAGTCTGCCGGGTAGCCGTTTCTGACCAGTAGGTCAGTCCTTTCCATGGCAAGATCCCTGATCTCTTCTCTGCAGGCAAGTTCCTGGGCTGCAGCCGCTGCACCTTCCAGAAAAAGAAGTTTCCTGGTCCGCTCAACGGTACGGGAAGCAATCTTTTCGTCTATCTGCCGAATGGCAGGCACTGCCTGATATACCTCATCCCGCCTCTCTTCTTCTATATACCGGTTTTCTCTCCGTATCCGGTCATACTCATCCATGATCCGGAGATGCTGGCGGTTGGTCAGCTTCATGGCTTCCTCCTGTCTCTGTCAAGCAGTCTGGCTTCCAGTGCCCCGTAATCATAGGATCTCTGATCAAAGGCTGTCTGGGAGCCGCCTGAGGCAGGAACTTTTTTTGTCTCCTGCACACGGGCGCCGGCATGAGCCTCATCCAGAGCCTCCACGTCCTTGAGGGTTCTGACGCCCTTGGCTTTCCAGACATCCAGAATCTTGGAAGCATAGGGGAAGCTGGCCTGGTGGATGGACAGGATGGTCTTGCTGCAGGCTGCAGTGATCAGGTCCGTATCAAATCCCATCCGGTTCCAGCGTTCAATGTATTCCATCTCGGAAGCACCCAGGCTGCGTCCTGTCAGGCCGAAAGCCCTGATGACCGGATATACATTTTTCTCATAAAGGCGGCTGTGTTCCCTGGCTTCCGGCACGGTACGGATGCCCTGCCGGAACCACTCGATCGCTACCCGCTCCACATAGCGCATACTGGTGTGCCCTTTGCTGACGCAGTATTCGATCAGGTGCTCCATCAGTTCGCTGGAGAAGGCCAGCTGGCTGCTGATATAACAGAGGGAATTCAGCTCGGAAACGGAAAATGTTTTCCCGAAATATGTCTCCGCCATAAAAATGACTCTGCTCAGATCCCGGTTTTCGGAAGCGGCTTCGATCTCCAGAGGAGTCAGTGTTCTTTTAAAAGGAATACTGTCCCGGGCCGGCCTCCCGTCGGCGGCTTGTAGAGCGCTTTGGGTTCCGTCATCTTCGGGCGCCGCTTCTGCCTCAGGTCCGGTCTCTTTCCTCTCAGAGAGGAGACCTTCCTTCTGCCAGTAGGAGAGGGCCCGCAGTATATCCTTCCGGGTCAGCTCCAGGCGGTCTGCCAGTTCCTCGGCTGTCGCGGGAATCCCGCTGTTCTCCAGCCGGAGGATCATGAGATATACCTTGATATACTCCCCGTCTGTCCTGTTCAGATACCGATCTATAAAATCATTGGACAGTACGGTAATATCAGGATGAAGATTGTGTGCTGTCATAATTTCCTGGTTCATTTACACCATTCCTTATCCTTAGTGTAGGCATGCGGATCAGTCCGCATGTTTTGCAAAAATAAGTATAGCATAAGAGATTCAAAAAATATAGAAGGAAAGAAAAGAGGCCATGTGGATAAAACCGTGGATAAAACCCGGGGAAAACGGTGGAAGAAATAAGGCAGATTAATTGTGGATAAAGTGGATAAAGATGTGGATGGACAGAAAAAACAGGATGTTGTGGAGGGATTACCGAAAAGAGGGCGGGAGACGGAAGATATAGAAGGGGGTCATTGGGGATAAAATGTGGATAAAATGGGGAAAAGCGTAAAAAAACCACTTTATCCGACATTTCTTACGGAAAAAAATGTGGATAAAGTGGAAAACTTTTACAGAGCAGGAGCTATTCGTTTTCTGCCTGCTCTTTGCTGCCGGAGGCTGCTTTTTCAAGAAGCTCTTCACCAAGTTCTACGATATCACCTGCGCCGACAGTCAGGACAAGATCCTTTCCTCCGATTCGGGACAGGAGATAGTCCTCGATCTCTTCAAAAGTGTGGAAATAACTTGTATCCGTCCCTGCCTGACTGATTATTTCAGCCAGATCTCCTGAAGAGACCAGCCCGGTATCAGGCTCCCTGGCGGCAAAGATATCGGCCAGGACCACATGGTCCGCCGAGGATAAGGCCCGGGCAAACTGGGGAAGAAAGGCTCTGGTCCGGGTATAGGTGTGAGGCTGGAAAACGACCCAGAGATCATCGTGACTGATCTCGGAAGCCGCACGCAGGGTTGCCTCGATCTCGGTGGGATGATGGGCATAGTCATCGATGACTGTCACATCCCCGATTTTTCCCTTAAATTCAAATCTGCGATGCGTTCCTCCAAAGGAAAGCAGGCCGCTGCTGATCATATCAAGCGGCAGGCCCATGGCCCTGGTACAGGCAATGGCAGCCAGAGAATTGGTCACGTTGTGGATTCCCTTGACCTTCAGCCGGATCGTGCCGGCCTTTTGGCCATGTTCGATCAGGCTGTAGGAAACATTGCCCTTCTCGTCAAAGACAACATCCTCTGCCGAGTAATCATTATCCTTTGACAGTCCGAAGGTAATGTGGGCTGCCTGTACACCTTCCAGCACGGCGTCGGTATGGGGCATGTCACCGTTGATGATGACAAGGCCTGACGGATCAGTCTGAAATGCAAATGTACGGAAGGAATTGATGATATCATCCAGATCCTTAAAGAAGTCCATATGATCCTCTTCCACATTTAATATGATGGAGTAGAAGGGATAGAGGGAAAGGAAACTGTTGGTATACTCACAGGCCTCCGTCAGGAAGACATCCGACCTGCCGATCCGGATATTGCCGCCAATCCTGTCCAGAATACCGCCGATGCTGACAGTGGGATCCATATCGCACTGGAGCAGGATGTGGGTGAGCATGGATGTAGTCGTAGTCTTGCCGTGCGTACCGGCAACTGCGATGGTTCTGAGGAAATTGTCCATAATCTGACCCAGAAGGTCCGCCCTGGAGAGGATGGGAATCCCGTGCTTTAAGGTTTCGGCAAACTCCGGATTGTCCTCATGGATGGCAGCGGAGTAAACAACCAGGTCAATTCCGTCATGGATATTTTCGGCTTTCTGCCCGATAAACACCTGAGCCCCCTGATCCTCAAGCTGCCCGGTAAGAGGGGAAGCCTTCATATCGGAACCCGATACGGTAAAACCTCTTTCAATCAGGATCCTGGCAAGGCCGCTCATGCTGATGCCTCCGATTCCTATAAAATGTACATGGACCGGATGTCTGAAATCTATTTTATACATATAAAACACCTCAATTTGTAGTAAATGAATGGTTTAACCCAATATATAGTATTTGAAATCTCATATGTAGTATATAAGAAGGAACTTCTTTTTGCAAGAGAATGATTCACGTGGTATAAAATCAACAAAAAACACAGTAATCATTTGTGGCTTTATGCAATTTTCAGTTGTGGAAAAATAGACAGACCATAATAACTAGACAAAAATCAGAGTCCTATACTGGGTTTTATTGTGCGAAAGTGCTTTTCAATTAACTGCAGCAGTGTTATAATATTTTATATGTGACAAAGGGGTGATTCTTTATGATAAAAAAAGAAATGATAGCAATGTTGTTAGCGGGCGGACAGGGAAGCCGTCTTGGTATTCTTACATCAAGGCTGGCAAAACCTGCTGTGGCATTTGGAGGTAAGTACAAGATTATTGATTTTCCGCTCAGCAATTGTATCAACTCCGGCATTGATACAGTTGGTGTACTGACACAGTATCAGCCTCTGAGACTGAATCAGCATATCGGTATCGGGATCCCGTGGGATCTTGACCGCAATATCGGCGGTGTCTCTATTCTTCCTCCCTATGAAAAGTCAGAAAATACGGACTGGTACTCCGGAACGGCCAATGCCATTTTCCAGAATATGGAGTTTATGGAGTACTACAACCCGGATTACGTAGCAATCCTGGGAGGCGATCACATTTACAAGATGGACTACGAGCAGATGCTCGAGTTCCACAAGAAAAATGATGCCAAGATCACTCTGGCGACCTATGAGGTTCCCTGGGAGGAGGCCAGCCGCTTCGGCCTGGTCATCACCGACGAGAACGGCCAGGTGGTAGACTTCGAGGAGAAGCCGGAAAGACCGAGAAGCAACAAGGCATCCATGGGAATCTATATCTTTGACTGGGATGTGTTGAAAGATGCCCTGCAGCAGCTGAAAAATCAGCCCGGCTGCGACTTCGGCATGCATGTGATTCCCTATTGCCATCAGAGAGGGGATAAGATCATGTCCTACACCTACCAGGGCTACTGGAAAGACGTAGGAACTCTCAGTGCTTACTGGGAGGCCAATATGGAGCTGATCGACATTATTCCCGAGTTCAATCTTTACGAAGAATTCTGGCGCATCTACACCAAGTCTGACATGATCCCGCCCCAGTATTTTGCACCGGGCTCCAAGGTGAGCGGCTGCATTATCGGCGATGGATGCGAGATCAGTGGAGAAGTTTACAACTCCGTACTGGGCGCAGGTGTAGTGATTGAGGAAGGCGCAAGAGTATCCAACTCTATTATCATGAGTAATTCCGTAGTAAAGAAGGGTGCTCAGCTGGAGAAGACCATCCTGGCCGAAGGAGTCACGGTGGGAGAAAAAGCACAGCTGGGTGTATTTGAGGAAGCTGAAAACAAGTATAAGCCCAACGTGTACAGCGGAGGTCTTGTCACTGTCGGGGAAGGCTCTGTCATACCGGCGGATGTTAAGATCGGAAAGAATGTGGCGATCCTCGGCGAGACCACGCCGGAGGACTACCCGGACGGCATACTGGCAAGCGGCGAATCAATTATCAGAGCGTAGAGGCAGGTGACTTAAAGTATGAAAGCAATAGGTATCATTTTAGCGGGTGGTAATAATAAGAGAATCGGCCGTCTTTCCGACAAAAGGGCTATCTCGGCATTGCCGATCGCCGGAAGCTACCGGGCGATTGACTTCGCGCTCAGCAACATGACCAATTCCAGAATTTCCAAAGTGGCGGTATTTCCCCAGTTCAACGCCAGATCACTGAACGAACATCTGAGTTCGGGAAAATGGTGGGACTTCGGCAGAAAGCAGGGAGGACTCTATGTCTTTACCCCGACTGTCACAAAGGAAAATAATTTCTGGTACCAGGGTACGGCAGATGCCCTTTATCAGAATATCGATTTTCTCAAAAAGAGCCATGAGCCGTATGTGATCATCGCGGCAGGCGACGGCGTCTATAAGATGGATTATTCAAAGGCGCTGGATGCACATATTGCAAAAAACGCGGACATTACCGTCGTCTACAAAACCATGAAGGACACGGATGATGACCTGACCCGGTTCGGAATTCTCAAGCTTGACGAGAACGAAAGAATCGTGGAATTTGAGGAGAAGCCACTGGTGGCATCTTCCTGCAATGTCTCCATCGGTGTGTACATCATCAGAAGAAGACACCTGATCGAAATCCTGGAAAGATGCGCCAGGGAAGACAGGCATGACTTTGTCAAAGATGTTCTGGTCCGCTATGTGAACGTCCGTAAAATCTACGGATACAGGCTGAACACATATTGGAGAAATGTTGCAACTGTCGATTCCTATTACCGTACCAACATGGATTTCCTGAACAAAGATGTGAGGGAGTTCTTCTTTAAACAGCATCCGGACGTTTACTCCAGAGTGGATGACATTCCGCCGGCAAAATATAATTCCGGCGCGGACATCAGCAACAGTATCGTTTCATCAGGATGTATCATCAACGGAAAAATTGAAAATTCCGTACTTTTCAAAGACGTTTATATCGGTAACAATTGTACTATCCGTAATTCGATCATTCTCAATGATGTATATATCGGCGACGATTCCTACATCGAGAACTGTATCGTGGAGAGTCGTGATACCCTCCGTCCGGGCACTAATTATGTCGGAACGGATGGCGAGATCAGGATTGTTATCGAGAAAAATGTAAGATATATATTGTAACCCGTCAAACCATTATGGAGGGCAAGTAATGCAGATTACTGATATTCGAATCCGTCAGATTACGAAAGAAGGGAAAATGAAGGCGGTGGTATCAGTTACGTTTGACAACGCTTTTGTGGTACATGACATCAAGATTATCGACGGCGAAAAAGGGTTGTTTATCGCAATGCCGAGCAGAAAGGCTTCAGATGGCGAGTACAGAGACATCGCTCATCCGATCAATTCTGATACACGCCGTATTCTCCAGGAACAGATCCTGGATGCTTATGCGAAGGTGGAAGAAGAGATGCCGCAAGATGCAGAGGAAGACATAGATTAAGAGACTTGAAAATGCGGATTGTAGATAAAAACGTAAAGCTGAAGAGTTGATACCAGAGGAGGAGAATTCCGCGAAGGGCGGGGTTCTCCTCTTCCGCGTTTTAAGCCCGGTCTGAATAAATGTGGTCTTTGTGAAAGAAAGTAATCTATGGTATACTTATAGTTCAGTATAATGATAAGCAGATCAGCAGGAGGACTGCCATGAACACGAACAGAGTATTTGCGGGATTTGTGAACTTTTTCCGGTGGTGGAAGGTAAAAAAGAATAGGGTAACCCTGATAGAAAAGCTGCCCACCGGCGGCACCGGCGGCCTTTACGAGATGGTGAGAGAGTGCCGCAGGAGAGATCCGGGTCTGAAATTTCATGTGATCACCCACCGGGACTACCGGGTAAGCCTCTCTAATCTGCCGGGCCTTATTCGTCTGTTTACGGTCAAGGCATACATGCTGGCTACATCATCCTACATTTTCCTGAACGACAATTTCCTGCCCATGGCATATATGGATCTGGATCCGGAAACCACGGTGGTACAGTTATGGCACGGCATCGGGTCATTTAAAAAGTTCGGAGCTTCATCAGAGACAGATGAGACCGTTCTTCGCGAACTGAAGGAAGCCAGCCGCAGGGTAACCTATATACTGGCAGGATCTGTTAATATCCGCGGCCATTATGCCCAGGCATTCATGGTGCCCGAACACAAGGTGCTGACCATCGGCTGCCCCCAGGTGGATTATTATTTCCGGGACCATTCCCCGGAGAAAACCCGCAGGGAACTGGAGGACAGATATCCTTCCCTTCGCGGGAAGAAGCTGGTACTTTATGCGCCCAC